>CALLYR010000389.1 GCA_937859005.1 uncultured Paracoccus sp.
GTGCTGTTCCTGATGTCGCGCAATCACGGGGCTGTTTCCGCCACCCAAACACGCTGAGGTCGTCATGTCCGGACAACCAAATCCCCGCGTCGGCCTTTTCGTGACCTGTCTCGTGGATGCCATCCGCCCCAGCATCGGGTTTTCCGCCATCCAGCTTCTGGAAGAGGCCGGATGCCGGGTCGAGGTGCCGCAGGCACAGACCTGTTGCGGACAGCCCGCGCTGAACAGCGGCGACGAACGGGATTCCGCAGCCCTGGCGCGGCAGACCATCGCCGCCTTCGACGGGTTCGACCATGTCGTCGTGCCTTCGGGGTCCTGCGCGGGGACCATCGTGCACGGCTATCCGGACCTGCTTGCCAAGGATCCTGCCTGGGCGCCCCGCGCCCAGGCCATGGCTGCGAAAACCCACGAGATCACCAGCTTTCTGGTCGATGTCATGGGCTTTCACCCCAAGGGCCGCCGCCTTGCGGCGACGGCTACCTATCACGACAGTTGCGCGGGTCTGCGCGAACTGGGCATCGCCGCGCAGCCCCGCGCGCTTCTGGCCGAGGTCGAGGGACTGGAGATGCGGGGACTTGAGGGCAACGATGTCTGCTGCGGCTTTGGCGGGACGTTCTGCGTCAAGTATTCCGACATCTCGAACGCCATCGTCACCGAAAAGGCCGAGGCGATCGAGCGCACAGGGGCCGACCTTCTTCTGGCGGGCGACCTGGGATGCCTGATGAACATGGCGGGCAAGCTGAACCGCCGGGGCGCAAGGACGCGTTGTTTCCACACCATCGAGGTTCTGGCGGGCCGGGCCGACGGTCCCGCCATCGGCGAGGAGGGCCGGAAACCATGAGCGCATCAGGGGCAGCCGTGCAGGTTTCGTTCAAGGACCGTGCCAAGTCGGCACTGGCGGACCGGACGCTGAAGATCGCCATCGACCGCACCACCGGCACCGCCGAACGCAAGCGCGCGGTGGCGGTGGCGGCGTTTCCCGAATTCCAGGCCGCCCGCGCCCGTGGCCGCGCGATCAAGGATCACGTGATCGCCCATCTGGATCATTATCTTGAGCAGTTCGAGCGCAACGCCACCGCAGCCGGGGCGACGGTCCACTGGGCGTCGGACGATGCCGAGGCGCGCGCGATCATCACCCGCATCTGCCTGGATGCCAACGCCAGGCTGGTGACGCGGTCGAAATCCATGTTGGGCGAGGAAATCGGCCTGCCGCATGCCTTGGCCGATGCCGGGATCGAGCGGGTCGAGACCGACCTGGCCGAACACATCATCCAGCTTGCCGGAGAGGCTCCGTCGCACATTGTCTGGCCCGCGATGCACCGCACCCGCGAACAGGTGGCCGAACTGTTCAAGGTCGCGCATCACCCGCCGCCCGCCGCCGACGATCCCGCCACCATGGTGCAAAGCGCGCGGCGCGAATTGCGCGCCAAGTTCCTGGGGGCCGACATAGGCATTTCGGGGTCGAACTTCCTAGTGGCCGATACGGGTGCCACCTGCACGGTGACGAATGAAGGCAATGCCGAACTGACTACCACGCCGCCGCGCATTCATATCGTCACGGCGGGGATCGAGAAAATCGTGCCCACCACCGCCCATGCCCTGTCCCTGCTGCGTCTGCTGGTGCGGTCGGCCACGGGCGGCGAACTGACGCAATACACGACATTCCACTGCGGACCCAAACGTCCTGGCGATGCCGATGGTCCCGAAGAGATGCACATCGTGCTGGTGGACAACGGCCGCACCAGAATGCTGGACAACGAGTTCCGCGAGATGCTGCGCTGCATCCGCTGCGGGGCCTGCATGAACCATTG
>CALLYR010000390.1 GCA_937859005.1 uncultured Paracoccus sp.
AGATCATGCGCCTGCGGGGTCAGGTCCAGCACCGGGTCATCCGCGACGATCCGGGCCTGGGGAAAGGCTGCCGCCCAGAAATCGGGGCGGCCGGTCACGACGGCGGGTGCCGTAAACCGTCTGTTAACCTCGGCCAGTCTATCCTGAATCTCGTCGCGGGCCAGTTCGTGCAGCCAGTCCACCGGACCCTTGCGTTCGGCGCGGGCCCGGTTGCGGGCCAGCGCCGCCCGGTCGGTCAGCCGGGGCGGGCGGGAAATCGGACCGCTGGGGTCGCCGGGGGGATCATCGGGTCGCATGGGCATCAGACTTAAGGACTTCGGCGGCGCGATGAAAGCCGCGCTGCATGCCGTCTTTCCGCCTCAATGCCTGAACTGCGGCGATCCGGTGACCGAAGACGGCGCGCTCTGCCCCCCATGCTGGCGCGAGGCCGAATTCGTGGGGCCATCGGCCTGCGCGCGCTGCGGGGTGCCGGTGCCGGGGGATGGCGGCGATGACGCCGGGGAAATCCTTTGCGACGCCTGTCTTTCCACGCCCCGCCCGTGGGACGCGGGCCGCGCCGCGATGGCCTATCGTGGAACGGGCCGCGCGCTGGTGCTGGCGCTGAAGCATGGCGACCGGCCCGATCTGGCCCCGGCGCTGGGCCGCTGGCTGGCGGCGGCGGCGGCGCCTCTGGTGCGGCCGGGGATGATCGTGGTGCCGGTGCCGCTGCATCCCCGCCGCATGATCCGGCGCAAATACAATCAGGCGGCGCTGCTGGCCGCGCAGGTGGCGCGGGCGCATGGGCTGGACCACCGGCCCGCCTGCCTGTCCCGCCTTCGTCACACGCCGATGCAGGATCATCGCGGCGTGGCTGACCGATTCGCCAATCTGGAAGGCGCGCTGGCCGTCCCCGGCCGGCAGCGGGCGCCACTGGCAGGCCAGCCCGTGCTGCTGATCGACGACGTGATGGCCTCGGGTGCGACGCTGACCACGGCGGCGCAGGCGCTGCGAGCGGCGGGCAGCGGGCCGGTCACGGTGGCGGTGCTGGCCCGCGCGATGCGCGGGGATGCGTCCCGCGGGAACGGGCCGGAGGAAGAATGACACGATGCGGCCTGATCCTTCTTCTGCCGCAAGCCAGGCCCGCGGGGCGTTCATTCAAGAAATATTCAAGTAAATCGTCTTTCCTTCCGCAGGTTGCGAACACATCTTGGCGTGATGCTGCGCATCACCGACACCATCTTCATCGAGGACTGGGAACTTGCCGAACAGTTCACCCGCGCCCAGGGGCCGGGCGGACAGAACGTGAACAAGGTCTCGACCGCCGTCGAGCTGCGGTTCGAGGCCGAGCGGTCCCCGCATCTGACCGATCCGGTCAAGCGCCGCCTGCGCCGGCTGGCCGGACGCCGCTGGACGCAGGATGGCGCGATCATCGTGACGGTCCAGGACACCCGCAGCCAGGCCCGCAACCGCGAAATCGCGCGCGAACGCCTGGCCGAGCTGATCCGCAGCGCGCTGACCGCCCCCCGCCCCCGCATCCCCACCCGCCCCACGCTGGGCAGCCAGCGCCGCCGCCTGGCCGCCAAGGCCCAGCGCGGCACGGTCAAGTCGCTGCGCGGGCGCGTCGGCGACGGGGACGATACGCCGTGATCGCCCGGCTGCGCGACAGGCTGGCCCGGCTGCTGGGGGCGCGGGTTCCGGCGCTGCAGGTCGGCGCATTATGCGTCGACGACACGGGGCGGGTGCTGCTGGTCACCAGCCGCGACACCAGGCGCTGGATCATCCCCAAGGGCTGGCCGATGCCCGGCCGCAGCCTGGCCCAGGCCGCCCTGCAGGAAGCGTGGGAGGAAGCCGGCGTCCGCGGCCGGGCCGAGGAACGGCGGCTGGGCCGCTATCGCTATGACAAGCGGCAGCCGCAGGGCTTTTCGATTCCCGTCGATGTGCAGGTGTTCCTGATCCGGGTCGAGGGGCTGGCAGACGATTACCCCGAACGCGGCCAGCGCAACCGCGAATGGCTCACCCCCGTCGAGGCCGCGGCCCGCGTCGCCGAACCTCGCCTGGCCCGGCTGATCCGCAGGCTGGCGGCCTGATGATCCGCGCCTCCCCTCCCGGACCCCAGCGATTGCGGGCCTGACCCCATGCGCGAGTTGAGACAACTGGACAAGGATCTCGACCGGCTCTCGAACGCGGAAAGCGCGGGGCTGCATGCTGCGCGGCGCATCCTCCGGCCGGGGGCGCTGCTGATCCTGTGCACGCTGGCCGCCGTGGCGTTGACGCAGGTTCTGGGGATCGGGGCCGCGCCGGGCCTTGTCGCCGCGGGCGTCGTCACGGCCGGGGTTCTGGCGCTGTCGATCGGGGCCAACGACATGGCCAATTCGCTGGCCCCTGCCGTGGGGGCCGGGGCATTGCCGATGGGCGCGGGCCTGGCCGCCGCCGCGCTGATGGAAATCGGGGGCGTGCTGCTGGCCAGCGGGCGGGTGTCGGACAGGCTGGCGCTGGGCATCCTTGCGCCCGGCGAGATGCTGGCCGGGACCGGTGCCGCGCCCTTGGTGATGCTGGCCGCGATGCTGGCCGCGACCGTCTGGATCATGCTGGCGACCTGGGCCGGCGCCCCGGTCAGCACCACCCATGCCATCGTTGGCGGCATCGCCGGCGCCGGGCTGGCCGTATTTGGCCCCGCGGCCGTCAACTGGCCCGGAGTCGCGACGATCGCGCTGGGCTGGGTCGGAACGCCCGTGGCGGCGGGACTGCTGGCCGCAAGCGTGCTGGCGCTGATCCGCGCCCGCGTCCACCGTGCCCCCGACCGGATCGCGGCGGCGCTGCGCTGGCTGCCGCGGATGCTGGCCACGATGGCGGTGCTGATGGTGCTTTATGCCGCGGCGCTTCTGCCGCATCCACCGGGTCCGGTTCCGCTGTCGCTCGCGGCGGGGGCCGCGGGCGCGTCCAGCCTGTGGGGCGCGCGCCGTTGGGCGCTGCGGCGGATCGCGGCGGGCGGTGCCGAAAAGGAAATCCTGGTCCGCGTCTTCGGCCTGCCGCTTGCGGCCAGCGCCTTGCTGATGGCCTTCGGCCACGGGGCCAACGACGCGGGCAATGTGGTGGCGCCCCTGGCCGTGATCGTGCAGTCCGGCGCGGAATGGGGGCCCGAACTGACGCTGGCGCCCGGTTTCCTGCTGACGGTAGGCGGAGGAATCGCCTTGGGTGCGGTGCTGTTCGGGCGGGGGCTGGTGCATATGGTCGGCAGCCGCATCACCCGTCTGTCGCCGGTGCGCGCGCTTTGCGTGTCGCTGGCCACGGCCTTCACGGTGCTGGTGGCCTCGCGCCTGGGCCTGCCCGTGTCCACCACCCATATCGCTGTGGGCGGGGTCTTCGGCGTCGGTTTCTATCGCGAATGGGAGGAGCACCGCTTTCGCCTTCGCCGCGACCGCGCGCCCTTGCCCATCGAGGAAAGGCGCCGCCGGATGCTGGTCCGGCGCGGTCATGTCTGGCGGACGCTGGCCGCCTGGACCCTGACCGTACCGCTGGTCGCGATGCTGGCGGGGGGACTTGCGCTGCTGATTTCCTGACGGGCCGCGCGCCCTCAGTAGGCGCGGAAGGTCATCGTCGTCAGGGTGCGGCAGATGCCGGGGATGTCGAACAGCCGCTCCGACAGGAAGCGGCCCACGTCCTCGTCCTCGGGGATATAGACCTTGGCCAGCAGGTCGTAATCCCCCGAGGTGGAGTAAAGCTCGCTCACCACCTCGCGGTCATAGATGGCGTCGGCGACCTCGTAGGTCTTGCCCGGCGTGCAGCGGAACTGGACGAAAACGGCGCGCATCGGACCCCTCGTTGCCTGTCGCGGCCCAAGCTTAGCGGCGATGGCCGCCCGAGGCCAGCCGCACGTCACGCCGGCACCGCCGCGGCCCAGGTCCCGCCCCGCCGCCAGAACCGCGTCATCAGCAGCACCGCCGCGCAGGTCAGCCCGGCCACCAGCCCCATCCACAGCCCCGGCGGGCCGATCCCCGCCGGAATGGCCAAGACGTATCCCGTGGGCAGCCCGACCAGCCAATAGCTGACGATGGCAAGCAGCATCGGCACGCGCGTGTCCTGCACCCCGCGCAGCAGGCCCAGCGCGACCGCCTGCATCGCATCGACCAGCTGGAACAGCCCTCCATAGAACATCAGCAGCGTCGCCAGCGCGATGATCTGCGGAGCCAGCGGATCGGCGTCGCCGAGGTAAAGCCCGGTCAGATGTTCGGGGATCGTCAGGAACAGCGCGACCGCGACCAGCGCAAAGCAGGCCGACAAGATGATGGCGGCAATCCCCGCGTCGCGCAGTCCCGCCGCGTCGCCCCTGCCATGCGCCGCGCCCGCCCGGATCGTCGCGGCGTTGGAGATGCCCAGATGGACCATGAAGGTCACGCCCGTGATCTGGAACGCGATCCCGTGCGCGGCCAGGGACACCGCCCCGAACCAGCCCATGATGACATTGGCCCCGACGAACATGCCGCTTTCGGCCACCAGCGTCAGCCCGATCGGCAGCCCCAGCCACAGCACCGCCCGGAATGCGGTCCAGTCCGGCCGCCAGAACCGCTGGAACAGCCGATAGGGGCGCGCCTCGGGCAGCCAGGCGGCGCAGGCCACCATCGCGGCCAGCTGCACCCAGCTGACCGACATGCTGGCGATGGCCGAGCCGCGCACCCCCAGTTCGGGAAACCCCAGTTCGCCGAAGATCATCGCCCAGTTCAGGACCGCGTTGACCGGCAGCCCCAGCACGGTGATCGCCAGCACCACATTGGGCCGCCCCAGCGCCGCCAGATAGCTGTTCAGCACCATCCCGCACAACATGGCGGGCATCGCGGGCGCCATGAGCCGCAGCCACTGCTGGCCCAGCGCGGCGATATGGGGTTCCTGCCCCAGCAGGGTCAGGATCGGCCCCGACCACCACAGCGCGGACAGGATCAGCGCCGAGTGGATCATCGACAGCCACAGCGCCATGCGGGTGACGCGCCGCACCTCGACCTCGTCCCCGCGGGCACGGGCGGCGGCGATCAGCCCCATGACGCCCAGCGCATAGCCCGACCCGAGCATCATCAGGATGAAGAAGCACGAGGTCGCCAGCACCAGCGCCGCCAGCGGCTCGACGCCATAGCGGCCCATCAGCACGGTGTCGGTCACGCCGATCGCCATGCGGGCCAGATGGCTGCCGATCAGCGGCAGACCCAGGGCCGCGGTCGCGGCCAGCTCGGGACGAAGTCGGGCAACAAGGCTCATGCCCGCCTCATAGCCGCGGCGCATTGCCGCGGGAAGGCCCGTCAGCCCAGCCGCTCGGGCAGGTCCATCCCGCGCAGGATCTCGGCCGCGGGCAGCGGGCGCTTGCCCGGGCGCTGCGCCTCCAGCACCTCGACGGCACCGTCGCCGCAGGCCACGGTGAAGCCCGCCAGCACCTGTCCCGGCGCGCCCGCGCCGGGGACCACGCGGGACCGCAGCAGCTTGACCCGTTCGCTCGCCACTTCGCACCAGGCGCCCGGAAAGGGCGACAGGCCCTGGATCAGCCGGTCCACCTGAGCCGCCGGAAGGGTCCAGTCGATCCGCGCCTCGGCCTTGTCGATCTTGGCGGCATAGGTCACGCCGTCCTCCGGCTGCGGCGCGGCGGACAGCGGCAGGCGCTCCAGCACCTCCACGATCAGCCCCGCGCCCATCCGCGCCAGCCGGTCATGCAGGTCGCCTGCGGTATCGCCGGGGCCGATCGGCGTGCGCGCTTCGGCCAGCACGGGGCCGGTGTCCAGCCCCGCCTCCATCCGCATGATGGCGACGCCGGTTTCCGCGTCCCCCGCCATGACCGCGCGCTGGATCGGCGCGGCCCCCCGCCAGCGCGGCAAAAGCGAGGCGTGGATGTTCAGGCAGCCCAGCCGCGGCGCCGCCAGCACGGCGGGGGGCAGGATCAGGCCATAGGCCACCACCACCGCCACATCCGCGCCCAGGGCCGCGAAATCCGCATGATCCTCGGGCGACTTCAGCCGTTCGGGGGTGCGAACCTCGATGCCCAGCGCCTCGGCCGCCGCCTGCACCGGCGATGGTCGCGGCTTCTGCCCCCGGCCTGCGGCGCGCGGCGGCTGGGAATAGACCGCGGCGACCTCATGCCGCGCGGCGATGGCCTGCAATGCGGGCACCGAAAACTCCGGCGTTCCCATGAAGACGACGCGCATCGGCGGCCCTTTCATCTTGCCTCAAATATCCCGGGCTGGCGAGCGCCCGGAAAATGGTCCAGTGGACCGTTTTCAGCGAACCAGGGGCCGGCAGGCCCGAGTGGGGGCAGCGCCCCGGCCTTCGGGCGCAACCTCTCAGCGCCGCGCGAGCTTTGCCGATTTCGCCACCAGCATCTTGCGGCGCAGGGGCGACAGATGGTCCACATAGACCCGGCCCTCCAGATGGTCGATCTGGTGCTGCACGCTGGTCGCCCACAGGCCGACGAAATCGCGCTCCTCGATCTGGCCGTCCGCGTTCAGGAACCGCACCGTGACCGCGCGCGCGCGTTCGATCCGGGCCGAGACGCCGGGCAGGTTGGGGCTGGCTTCCTCATGGCTGCGCATCTGGACCGATGCGTGCAGCACCTGCGGATTGGCCATCCGCACCGCTTCGCCCCGGCGCGAGGACGCATCGACCACCGCCAGCCGCAGCATGATCCCGATCTGGGGCGCGGCCAGGCCCACGCCCGGCATCGCCTCCATCGTGTCGATCATGTCGTCCCAGATCATGCGGACGGTTTCGGTGATCGCCTCGACCCGCTGGGCCGCCATGTGCAGGCGGCGGTCGGCATAGGGGATGACGGCGCGGACGGTCATGCGGGGTCAGGCGCGCGCACGCTCGCGCCGCAGCTTTTCCATGCGGCGGGAAATCATCTGGCGCTTCATCGGGCCGATATGGTCGATGAACAGGCGTCCGTTCAGATGGTCCAGTTCATGCTGCACGCAGGTCGCCCACAGCCCGTCAAAGTCGCGCTCGTGCGTGGCGCCGTCAAGGCCGGTCCAGCGCATCCGCACCTCGGCCGGGCGGGTCACCTCGGCATACTGGTCGGGGAAGGACAGACACCCTTCCTCATAGACGCTGGACGCCTCCGAGGTCCAGGCGATCTCGGGGTCCACCATCACGATGGGCGCGCGCGGGGCCTCGGGGTCCTTGGTGCAATCGACGACGAACAGGCGCGACAGGTGGCCCACCTGGGGCGCCGCCAGCCCCACGCCGGGGGCGGCATACATCGTGGCCAGCATGTCGGCGGCGAGGCTTTCGATCTCGGGCGTGATCCGGCCCACGGGAGCGCAGACCTTCCGTAACCGGGGATCGGGGTGCAGCAGGATCGGGCGGATGTTCATGCCCTGCCAGATAGGCCAAGGCTTCCCGCCGCGCAACAGATCGCTATGCTGCCCGCGCGGACAGGAGGACCCCATGACCCGACCCGATTTCGACGAGATCATCGACCGCCGCGGCACCCTGTGCAACAAATGGGACGACATGGCAGAGGTCTGCGGGGTATCCCCGGACGACGGGCTGGCGATGTGGGTGGCCGACATGGACTTCCGCGCGCCTGCCGCCGTCCGCCGCGCGCTGGAGGAGACGGTCGCCCGCGGCATCTATGGCTATCCGGGGGCGAACCTGCCCTATCTGGACGCGATCCGCTGGTGGATGGGGACCCGCCACGGCTGGGAGGTGGGGCGCGAGGACATCCTGTCGGTCCACGGGCTGGTCAACGGCACTGCGCTGGCGGTGGACGCATTCACCGAGCCCGGCGACGCGGTGGTGCTGATGACGCCGGTCTATCACGCCTTCGCGCGCATCGTGAAAGCCGCGGGGCGGACCGTCACCGAACTGCCGTTGGCGATGCGCAACGGGTTGCTGGCGCTGGACTGGGACAACTGGGCGCACCGCCTGACGGGGCGGGAAAAGATGCTGATCCTGTGTTCCCCCCATAACCCCGGCGGGCGGGTGTGGACGGCCGAGGAACTGCGGCAGGTGGCCGATTTCTGCCGCGACCGCGACCTGATCCTGGTGTCGGACGAAATCCATCACGACCTCGTGATGCCGGACGCGCCGCCCCATACCGTCACGGCGCTGGCCGCACCCGGCATCAGTGACCGGCTGGTGACGCTGACCGCCGCGACCAAAAGCTTCAACATCGCGGGCGCCCATCTGGGCAATGCGATCATCGCCGATCCCGCCCTGCGCGAAAAATACAAGGCGCGGATGATGGCGCTGGGGATCTCGCCGGGGCTGTTCGGCCTGCCGATGGTGACGGCGGCCTATTCGCCCGAAGGGGCGGACTGGATCGACGCGCTGACCGGATATCTTGCCGGCAACGCCCGGCTGTTCGACCAGGGCGTGAACGCGATTCCGGGGCTGCGGTCCATGCCGTTGCAGGCGACCTATCTGGCCTGGGTGGATTTCAGGGGCACCGGCATCGGCCCGGCCGAACTGCGCGACAGGCTGGCGCAAGGGGCGCGCATCGCCGCCAATGCGGGCGAAAGCTTCGGCCTGGGCGGCGAGGGGCACATCCGCTTCAACCTCGCCACCCCCCGCCCCCGCGTGGCCGAGGCGGTCGAGCGCCTGCAAAGGGCCTTCGCCGACCTGCAATGAGGCTGGCTTCGGTGTTCTCGGCTGCAGCCATCGCCTTTGTCGCCTGGGGCGGCTGGCTGGTGTGGGGGCCGACCATTCCCTTGCCGGTCCCGCTTCCGCCCGCGCTGCCGGTCCCCGTGCCCCCGCCGGTGCCGCGCGTGCCGCTGCCGCCGCTGCCCGGCCTGCCCGACATCCGCATCCCCCGGCCCGCGCCCGCGATCACCAGCCCGGTGGGCCGCATCCTGATCGAGAAACAGGCCCGCCGGATGACTGTCTGGCAGGAACGGGGCAACCCCCGCGTCTATGCCGTCGCCCTGGGGTTTGCGCCCGAAGGCGACAAGGCGCGCCAGGGCGACGGAAAAACGCCCGAGGGCGTCTTCCGCATCGACCGCAGGAACGACCGCAGCCGGTTCCATCTGTCGCTGGGCCTCGACTATCCCCGTCCGCAGGACCGCGCCCGCGCCCGTGCGGATGGGGTCGATCCTGGCGGCGACATCATGATCCACGGCCAACCGAACGCCGCGGCGGACGGCTTCCGCGTCAAGGGCGACTGGACCGAGGGCTGCATCGCCCTGACCAACGCCGAGATGCGCGAGCTGTTCGCACATACGGCAATCGGAACCGAGGTGGAAATCCGGCCATGAGGCCCGTCACCGGGCGGTCATGACCTTGCGCAACTCCGGCGGCAGCGGCCCTCCGACGGATCGAGCGAAGGCATCGTCACCCCTTGCCCATCCGAGGACACCTGGGCCGTGCCTGAACAGGTGCCGAAACTTTCGCTCAGGCCCGGCTTGCCCGGCGCCGTGTCCAGCCAGGCATATTGCGCCGGACAGGCGGTGCCGCCGCTGCCGATGCCGATGCCGATGCCGATGCCGATGCCGAT
>CALLYR010000391.1 GCA_937859005.1 uncultured Paracoccus sp.
CCGGCCGCTGACGGTCGAGGGCTGGCAGGTCTGGGACCTGACCCAGCGCCTTGGCGGCCAGCTGCGCATCGCACCGGGGGCCGTCATCGGATGGGACATGGGCGCCGCGCTTTCACTGGCAGAGGCGCTGGGCGTCAACGCCCTGATCGCCGCGGAACTGCTGCCTGAGGTCGAGGCGGTGATGGTGCGCAAACTGAACGAGCAGATGGAAGGACGCCGGAATGGCTGAGAAGAAGGTCTCCGTCCGCCTCGTGGCGGAGGGCGGACGACGGGTGCGCGCCGAGCTGGAAGGCGTCGGCGAAGCCGGGGCACGCGGCTTCGGCCGCCTGTCGCGCGAGATGGAACTGGCCAACACCCGGCTGGCCGCTTTCGCACGCCGGGCGGGGCTTGCCCTCGGGGCCGCCGCTGCCGCCGCTACTGCCTCGCTTGGGCTGATCGTCCGCTCTACAGCCGAGAGCGCGGCGCAAATCCGGCAGTTCGCGCAGGTCGCCAATGCCACGCCCGAAGCCCTGCAGCGCTGGTCGGCCGGGGTGCGCACCGTTGGCATCGAACAGGAGAAACTGGCCGACATCCTCAAGGACGTGAACGACCGAGTGGGGGATTTCCTCCAGACCGGCGGCGGGCCGATGGCGGATTTCTTCGAGAATGTCGCGCCGCGTGTCGGTGTCACTGCCGACCAGTTCGCGCGCCTTTCGGGGCCGGAGGCGCTGCAGCTTTACGTCGACACCCTCGAACGCGCCGGTCTCAGCCAGCAGGAAATGACCTTCTATCTCGAGGCCATGGCCTCGGACGCCACGCGCTTGATCCCCCTCCTGCGGAACGGCGGGGCCGAGATGGCGCGGCTTGGCGACCAGGCCTCGGACCTTGGCGCAGTGCTGGACAGCGATGCGCTGGAAGCGCTGCGCAGCACACAACTGGCGCTGGGCACTGTGTCCCTCGTGTTCGATGGCCTCCGGAACCGGATCGCCGTCGCCGTGGCCCCGACCATCGAGGCGCTGGCCAATGCCTTCGTGGCGCTGGCCTCCGATGGCGGCATCCTGCGCTCGGCCATCGACACGCTGATCGGCAACCTTGGAAGGCTGGCGTCCTATGCCGCCACCTTCGCGGCCGTCATGGCCGGGCGATGGGTTGCGGGCATGGCGGCGGCGGCCCTGTCGGTGCGTGGTCTTGCGACGGCACTCGTATTCCTCCGCGGCGCCCTGATCCGCACCGGCATCGGCGCGCTGATCGTTGGCGCCGGGGAACTGGTCTATCAGTTCTCGCAGCTGGTCACTCGCGTCGGCGGCGTGGGTGAGGCGTTTCGCCTGCTGGGCAATCTGGCCCGCGAGGTCTGGTCCCGTATCGGGCTGTCGCTGGACGCGGCGCTGGCGCGGATGGAGGCTGGATGGGAGGGCCTGAAGGCGGCCGGTCTCTCGGCCCTCGAGGGCACCATCGCAGGCGTCGTCAGCTTCGGTGACCGGACGGCCGCGATCTTCCAGGGGGCCTATGATGCGGCCGTGGCGATCTGGGGCAGCCTGCCCGGTGCCATCGGCGATTTCGCCTTCCAGGCCGCGAACGGGCTGATCTCGGGCGTCGAGGCGATGCTGAACGGCGTCGTCACCCGCATCAACAGCTTCATCGAGACGCTGAACGCGGCCCTTGCGCTGCTGCCAGAGTGGGCGACAGGCGAAGGCGGGGTGCGGATCGGCATCCTCGATCCGGTGGAACTCGGCCGCATCGGCAATCCATTCGAAGGCGCTGCGACCGCAGCCGGTGCCGCAGCCGCCGATGCCTTCTCGGCCGCGCTGTCGCGTACCTACCTCAAGCCTCCCGACCTTGGCCTCGGCGCGATGGCCGACGATGCCCGCGCCCGAGCCGATGGCTATCGCGAGGCGGCCGGAATGCTCGCCGATGCCGCGGGTCGGCCCCTGGCCAGCTGGCAGGCGCTGAAGGATGCCGTCACCGGCACGGGGCGGAAGCCGAAACCGCACTCACCGATGCAACCGCCTCGGCCGATGCTCTCACGGCCGGGCTGAACGACACGGCGACCGCCGCCGATGGCACTGGCGGTGCTGCGCGCGACGCCGGAGCTGCGGCGACCGAAGGCGCGGATACAGCGCTGACAGGATGGCGTGCCGTCACGGCCGCACTCGCCGACTACGCCGCAAAGGCGCGCGACATCGGCGGGGACATTGGCAGCGCGCTGGTGGGCGCGTTCCAGAGCGCCGAGAACGCCATCGGTGACTTCGTGAACACCGGCAAGCTCGACTTCCGCGATCTGGTCACGTCAATGATCGCCGATCTCGCCAAGCTCGCCGCCCGTCGTTTCATCCTCGGCCCCATCGCCAATGCCCTTTCCGGCGCGCTGGGCGGGGCGGGTGGGATTTTCGCGAACATCCTTCATGCGGGCGGGACGGTCGGCGCCCCAGGTCCCGGCCGGATGGTCCCGGCCTTGGCCTTTGCCGGTGCCCCGCGCATGCACAGTGGTGGCTGGGCCGGGCTGCGGCCCGACGAGGTGCCCGCAATCCTACAGCGCGGCGAGCGGGTTCTCTCGCGCCAGGAGGCGGCAGGGTACGGCCAGGCGGGCGCGTCCACCGTCAATGTCACGATCAACGCGAGAGATACCGAGAGCTTCCGCCAATCCCGCACGCAGGTCGCAAGCGACATCGCCCGCGCCGTGTCGCTTGGGCGGCGCGGCATGTGAGGACCAGCAATGGCATTTCACGAGGTCCGCTTTCCGGACAACATCAGCCGCGGGGCGCGGGGCGGCCCCGAACGGCGCACCCAGATCGTCGAATTGGCAAGCGGGGCCGAAGAGCGCAACGCCAGCTGGGCCAACAGCCGCCGCCGCTACGACGTCGCCTACGGCATCCGCCGCGCCGACGATCTGGCGGCGGTGGTCGCTTTCTTCGAAGCCCGCAACGGCCGTCTGCATGGCTTCCGGTTCAAGGACTGGGCGGACTTCAAGTCCTGCCTGCCGTCGCAGACGCCGGGTCCGACCGATCAACCCATCGGCACCGGCAACGGATCGGCGAATCTGTTTCAGCTGACCAAGCGCTACAGCTCCGGCGCACAGTCCTGGACGCGCATGATTACCAAACCCGTCGTCGGGACCGTCACCATCGCCCTGAACGGCGCGCCCCAAGCCTCTGGCTGGTCGGTCTCCACGACCTCCGGCCTCGTCACCTTCACCACCGCCCCGGCCGAGGGCGTGGCCATCACCGCAGGCTTCGAATTCGACGTCCCTATCCGCTTCGACACCGACGCCCTCGACGTCACCCTCGACCTCGAACGCTTGGGCTCGATCACCTCGATCCCTCTCGTGGAAATCCGCACATGAAGTCCCTGAACCCAGCTTTGCAGGCCCATCTCGACGAGGGCACGACGACGCTTGCATGGTGCTGGCGGATCGCCCGGGCCGATGGCGTGACCTTCGGCTTTACCGACCACGACCAGACGCTGTCGTTCGATGGCACGGAGTTCGAACCGGAAAGCGGGCTGACGGCGTCAGAGGTTCGCTCCGGCTCCGACCTCTCGGTGGACGCGCAGGACGCCCAAGGCGTGCTCTCCTCCGACCGCATAACCGAGACTGACATCCTCGACGGCCGCTGGGACAATGCGGCGGTCGAGGTCTGGCGGGGGAACTGGGCAAACCCGGCGCAGCGCGTGCTGTTGCCGCGCGGCGCCATCGGCCAGATAAGGCGCGGGCGGCTGGCCTTTGTGGCCGAAGTGCGCAGCCTCGCACATGTCCTCGGCCAGACGGTCGGGCGGACGTTTCAGGCCAGTTGCGACGCCGCGCTGGGCGATGCGCGCTGCGGCGTGAACCTCGACGCCCCAGCCTTCAAGGGGACCGGCGCGGTCATCGATGTGCTGCGCGACCGGGCGTTCACGGTATCCGGCCTCAGCACATTCGCGGCGGGCTGGTTTGCCTTCGGCCTCGTCGAATGGTCGACCGGCGCAAATGCCGGGCGGCGGGTAGAGGTGCTGTTGCATGACCTCGTCGATGGCGTCGCCATCCTGACACTTTTGGAAGCGCCGGTGCGACCGGTCGCGGCGACAGACGCCTTCGTGGTCCGTGCGGGCTGCGACAAGCGGATCGCGACCTGCGGGACGAAGTTCGCCAATGTCGCGAACTTTCGGGGCTTCCCGCACATCCCCGGACAGGATGCAGTCCTGCGCTACGCCACCAAGGACGGCGGCCACGAGGGGGCAGTGCTGTGACCCTGTCAGTTCCGGCCGCTGATCCCGCCCTTGTCATCGCCGCTGCCCGATCCTGGCTCGGCACGCCCTATCACGACCAGGCCAGCTTGCGCGGGGTCGGCTGCGACTGCCTCGGCCTTGCGCGCGGCGTCTGGCGCGAGGTGGTGGGGCCTGAGCCTTTCCCGATCCCGCCCTACAGCCGCGATTGGGGCGAGACCGGCCCACGCGAGGTTCTTGCAGAGGGGGCGCGGGCGATGATGCCGGAGATCGCACCCGCAGATGCGCCGCCTAGCGCACTGATCCTGTTCCGCATGATGCCCCGCGCCATCGCCAAGCATGTGGGCATTCTGACCGGCCCGGACACCTTCCTCCACGCCTATGAACGCCTCGGCGTGATCGAGGAACCACTGACACCGACATGGCGGCGGCGTATCGCCTTCGCCTTCCTGTTTCCCGCACGCTGAGATTTTCCCATGGCCACGCTCGTCCTCGGCGCTGTCGGTTCCGCCATCGGCGGGGCCTTTGGCGGTGCGATCCTCGGCTTTTCCGGGGCCGCCATCGGTGGCTTCATCGGCTCGACCATTGGGTCGGTCGTGGACAGCTGGATCGTATCGTCGCTGGCCCCCGCGCAGAAGATCGAAGGCCAGCGCCTCGACAGCCTGCGCATCACTTCCGCGACCGAAGGGGCGATCATTCCACGGCTTTACGGCCGCATGCGCATCGGCGGCAACATCATCTGGGCGACCGATTTCCGCGAGGAGACCAAAACCACGACGCAGGGCGGCGGCAAGGGCGGCGGCGGTGGCCGGGTCCAGACGACCGAATACCACTACTATGCCAGCTTCGCGGTCGCCCTGTGCGAAGGCCCGATCACCGGCATCGGCCGCATCTGGGCCGATGGCAAGCCGCTCGACATGACCGGCATCACCTGGCGCTGGTATCCCGGGAACGAGGCGCAGGCGGCCGATCCGTACATCGCGGCCAAGATGGGCGCTGCCAACACCCCGGCCTATCGCGGCACAGCCTATGTCGTCTTCGAGGAACTGCCGCTTGCGAGCTACGGCAACCGCCTGCCGCAGCTTTCGTTCGAGGTCTTTCGCCCACTTGCCGACCCCGACACCGCCGAGGGGCTGGTGAAGGCCGTGACCATGATCCCCGCCTCGGGCGAGTTCACTTATGCGACGGAGGCTGTGCGCAAGACAGTCGGCGCCACGACTACGGTCTTCGGCCAGACCACTGGCGGGACGACATCGGCCGAGAACCTGAATGCGCTGCCGGATGAGGCCGACATCGTCGTGGCGCTGGACCGCCTGCAGTCCATGGCCCCGGCCGTCGAGAGCGTCAGCCTCGTCGTCGCCTGGTTCGGCAACGACCTGCGCGCGGGCAACTGCACGGTCAAGCCCGGCGTCGAAGTGGCGGCCAAGGTTACCAGCCCGAAGGTTTGGTCCGTGAATGGCGTTGCGCGGGCCAACGCGCATCTGGTCAGCCGTGATGTCGAGGATCGCCCGGTCTATGGCGGCACGCCTGCGGATTTCGCGGTGGTGCAGGCGATCCGCGAGATGAAGGCGCGCGGGCTACGCGTCACCTTCTATCCCTTCCTGCTGATGGACGTCCCGCCCGGCAATACCCTGCCGAACCCCTACAGCGCCAACGCCGCCACGCCGGGCCAGCCCAGCTTCCCCTGGCGGGGCAGGATCACCTGCTCCCCTGCGCCGGGATATACGGGAACCGCGGACAAGACCGCCGCTGCGGCGACGCAAGTCTCCAGCTTCTTCGGCGCGGCCACCCCGGCGCAGTTCGCCGTATCGGGCGACACTGTCAGTTGGACCGGCCCCGCGGGTGACTGGGGCCTGCGCCGGATGATCCTGCACTACGCCCATCTCTGCGCGGTCGCGGGTGGGGTCGATGCCTTCCTGATCGGCTCGGAGATGCGCGGCCTGACCACCATTCGCTCCAGCGCCAGTGCCTATCCCGCCGTGACCGCCTTCAAGGCGCTGGCGGCAGACGTGAAGACGATCCTCGGACCGGGCACCAGGGTGGGCTACGCTTCCGACTGGTCGGAGTATTTCGGCCACCAGCCCGGCGACGGCAGTGGCGATGTGTTCTTCCATCTCGACCCGCTCTGGTCGGATGCCAACATCGATTTCATTGGCATCGATAACTACATGCCCCTCTCTGACTGGAGGGATGGCTTCGACCATGCCGATGCGCTGGAAGGCTGGTCTGCGATCCATGACCGCGGCTACCTGCAGGCCAACATCGCGGGCGGCGAAGGCTTCGACTGGTTCTATGCCTCGGCAGCCAACCGGTCGGCACAGATCCGCACGCCCATCACGGACGGGGCCGCAGGCAAGCCGTGGGTGTTCCGGTACAAGGATCTGCGCGCCTGGTGGTCGAACACGCATTTCAACCGGCCGGGCGGTGTGGAGAGCGGCACGCCCACGGCATGGGTGCCGCAATCGAAGCCCGTCTGGTTCACCGAACTCGGCTGCCCCGCCATCGACCGGGGCACGAACCAACCCAACGTCTTCTTCGACCCGAAGTCCTCGGAAAGCTTCACCCCATACTTCTCGCGCGGCTGGCGCGACGATGCGATCCAGCGCGCCTATCTCGAGGCGAGCTATCTCTGGTGGGGTCAGGGCACGAACAACCCGACGTCGTCCGTCTACGGCGGCCGGATGGTCCACGTGCCGGAATGCGCCGCCTGGACCTGGGACGCGCGGCCCTATCCGTTCTTCCCCGAGCTGACCGGGGTCTGGACGGACGGCCCCAACTGGCGGCTTGGCCACTGGCTGACCGGGCGGCTGGGTGCGGTGTCCCTCGCCGCCCTCGTGCGCCACCTCTGCCTGCGCGCCGGGCTCGATGAGGCGTTGATCGACGTGTCGGGTCTCTGGGGCGCGGTCGAGGGCTATGTCATCGGCGCGCTGGAAAGCCCCCGGTCATCGATTTCCACGCTGGCCCGCCACTTCGGCTTCGATGCCATCGAGACCGAAGGCGTGATTCGCTTCGTCATGCGCGGGCAATCGTCCAACCTCACCCTTGCAGTGGATGATATGGTCTCCACCCGCGAGGGCGAGGCCTTCGAACTGACCCGCGGCCAGGAGACCGAACTGCCACAGGCGCTGAAGTGGCAGGTCGCGCGGGCGGACGAGGATTACGACGCGGCCCTCGTCGAAGCGCGCCGCATCACCGTCGACACGACGCGCATCGCCTCGGAGTCCTTCCCGATGGCCGTGCCGCCCGAGGAGGCCGAACGTCGCTGCCGCCGCGCGCTGATGGAAGCCTGGATCGGCCGCGAGAGCGCAACCTTCCGCCTGCCGCCCTCGCGTCTTGCCCTCGATCCGGCCGACGTGATCCGGCTCGCGCATGACGGCCGGGAGGTCGAGTTCCGCCTCGTTTCCGTCGCCGATGCTGAAGCGCGAGGGATCGAGGCCGCCCGTCAGGACCGTGCCGCTTACGACCTCCCGCCCGGCGATCCCCGACCGGCCTCGCTCGCCAGCCCCGTCGTCTTCGGCACGCCAGAGGTGGTGATGCTGGATTTGCCGCAGATCAGCGAGGACCAGTCCGCGCATCGCCCCCTGATCGCCGCCCATGCCAGTCCCTGGCCGGGCGAGATCGCGGTTTTCCGCAGCGGCTTGACGGATGGCTTCAACCTCCTGACCACATTCGGCGGTCGGGCCCGGATCGGCACGTTGGCCTTCGACTTCTTTCCAGGCCCCGCTTCACGCTTCGATCTGGGCAATACGCTGGTGGTCGATCTTCTGTCCGGAACGCTGGAAAGCGTGACCGACGTCGCACTTTTCGGCGGGGCCAATGCCCTCGCGGTCGAAAGCACCGCTGGCCAGTGGGAGATCGTCCAGGCACGCGCGGCAGAACTGATCGCGCCTGGCAGCTACCGGCTGACCCGCCTCCTGCGCGGCCAGCGCGGAACGGAACATGCCATGGGCAATCCGGCCCCAGCCGGGGCGCGGGTCGTGGTGCTGGACACAACGCTGGCTTCGCTGCCCATCGCCGAGGCCGACCTTGGCTTGCCGTGGAACTGGCGCGTTGGTCCCGCCGCGCGTTCTGTCAGCAATGACAGTTACGCCGCGCTTGGCTTCACGCCGACCGGGCGGGGCCTCGTGCCCTTCGCCCCGGTCCATGTCGAGCAGCCGTGGCGAACGGCGCGCAGCCCGGGCGATCTGACCATCCGCTGGACGCGGCGGTCCCGGGCGCTCGTGGCCGATGCCTGGGAGCAGGTCGAGGTGCCGCTGGGCGAAGACATCGAGGGGTATGACGTCCAGATCCTCGACGGGGCGGCGGTCAAGCGCACGCTGTCCAGCAGCACGACTTCCGTCCTCTACAACGCCGCACAGCAGACGGCCGATTGGGGCGCGCCGCTCGGGCCTAGCCAGACGCTGGCGATCCGCATCTTCCAGCTCTCGAACCGCCTCGGCCGCGGCACGCCTGCGACCGTAACCCTTCAGTTCTGACGGGAACCCCCATGTACGACACCACGACCCATCTGGGCCTGCCTTACCTGTTGGCGGCTCAGGCGCAGAAGCATGTCACCCACAACGAGGCCCTGCGCCTGCTCGACGCCATGGTGCAGCTCTCGGTCCTCGACCGCACGCGCACCGCGCCGCCCGCCAGCCCGGCCGATGGAAACCGGCACCTTGTGGCCTCGGGCGCGACCGGCCTCTGGGCCGGGTGGGACTTGAACATCGCTTTCTGGATCGATGGGGCATGGATCCGGCTGGTGCCGCGCCCCGGCTGGTTGGTCTGGGTCGCGGCCGAGGGCCTTTTCCTCGTCTGGACCGGCAGCGCCTGGGCGGTGGTGGGCGAACCCCGCGACGTGTCGGACGCGGTCTTCAGCCTGGTGAACGACGCGGACCCGACGAAGAAAGCGACCTTCTCGCTCGCAGGGATCAGCGCAGGCACCACGCGCAGCTTCACACTGCCCAATACCTCCTCGGAACTGGCGATCCTCGCGGGCACGCAGACCTTCTCCGGCAACAAGACGTTTTCGGGGACTCTGACCGCCTCGGGCACGGTCACCGTCTCGGCAGCGTCCGCCAGCATCGGCACGGCCACGACGACCGCGACCTACGGAATGGGCACCGGGGCGACGACCACCGGCGTCACCAAGACCGTGAACCTCGGCACCGGCGGCGCCTCCGGATCGACCACGGTCGTGAACATCGGCTCTGCGACGGCTGGCGCGGGCGGCACCACGGTGGTGAACACGCCCACCGTCACATTCGCCAATGCCGTCACGCAGGTCGGCATGCC
>CALLYR010000392.1 GCA_937859005.1 uncultured Paracoccus sp.
CGAGGACAGCGCGCTGGCCCGGCGATATCCGGCGATCGCGTCGAGCTGGCGCCGGTCAATCACAAGCGGATCTACCGGATCATGAAGGCCCACAACCTGCTGCTGGCGCGGAAGTATTCCGTCCGCTCCGAGCATGTTCACGACGGCAAGGTCATCGTGATGCGCTCGAACCTGCGCTGGTGCTCGGATGGCTTCGAGTTCACCCGGCTCGGAACGGCGACATCCTCCGCGGCGCCTTCCTCATAGACGCCCACGACCGCGAGATCATCGCCCGGGCCACGCCGTGGTCAATGCCGGGATCAGCGGCTCGGACATCCGCGACATCCCGCTGGAGTCCGTCGAACACCGCTTCGGCGCATATCGTGCGCCGTCCGTGATCGAGATACTCACTGACAACGGCTCGCCTTGCATTGCCAAGGAGACGCAGATCTTCGCTCGCCAATTGGGGCTGAAACCCTGCTTCACCCCAATCCAGAGCCCGCAAAGCAACGGCATCTCGGAGGCTTTCGTAAAGACGCTGAAGCGCGACTACGTCCAGGTGACGCCGCTGCCCGATGCTCCGACCGTCGTCGGATTGATCGGAGGCTGGATCGAGGACTACAACAACAACCACCCGCACTCAGGGCTGAAGATGCGCTCGCCACGCGAGTTCATCGCAGTTCAAACCGCAACCGCCTGAGTGTCCGGCGAAACGGGGGCAAGACCACGTTTCGGCGACCTCAAACATCCGATCACCAAAGGCCAATGACAACTTGAGCTTCTTGCGGTCAGCCGCATCCTTGGCAGGGTTGAACTCGTCTTGTGTCATGGGACTCAACTGTACGGGAATTCCGCATGTCCCGTAGGTGAGCTGTCGAAGGGGTCAAAAAATCCGCGACACGGAGCAACCGCACCGCTACCGAAGGCTTGGCCTTAGAACTTGATCGGAGCGCCCCCGTCTGTCCGTGTGCTGAGTTCCGACAGAAGATCCACGATCCATGCGCCGTCAAACAGCGCCACGAGGACGGACAGTTCCTGCCCCTGAGAAGAGAGCCTTGCCCACAGCGTCGTCGGGCAGGTTCGGACGCCGGCAGGTTCCGCAAGAGGATCCGCATAGACGAACTTCCACAAGGCGGGCGTGACGGTGCTGGCGATGACGTCGGGGCGGGTTTCGGGCTGCAGGTCCTTTTCGCTGCCCTCCACGAGTTGAAAGCCGCTGAACGCGCCGTCAACGATGCTCCTGCAGCTGTTTTCATTCACAAGCACATCCGGCTTGTCCGTCCAGAAGATTCCAACCGCCTCCTCGACGGTCGGAGGGCCGTATTTTTCCAGCAGCGCCTGCCGGACGGCACCGGACCGGACGGAGGGCGGCGGCGCGAGATAGCGCGCCGCGCCCAGAAGCCTTTTGCCCAGGCTGTCATGCCAATAAAGCGCGATACGCTCTTTTCCATCGGCAGTTGCATAGACGCGCACAGACATGTTCTTTGGCGAAGCACCCGCCTCGTCCGGAACATGCTCGATCACCACGGCGACAGGCATGTGCGACCGGATGATGCTTTCAGCCGCATCAAGGCTCATTCCAAGCTGCAGCCCCAGGATGTCGGGGCCAAAGGCGCCGTCGGGCCGGATCGCCGCCTGGTCGATCTCCTGCTCCAGCCGGGCAGCTTCCTGTCGGCGGGCCTGCCGGTCGGCGGCTTCCTGCTGTTGGGCGGCGAGGCGGGCGGCTTCCCGCTGCTCGGCTTCCGCCTGCTCGCGCGCCTTCTGGATGGCAGTTTCTTCCGCCTGCCGTCCCGCCAGCCATTCCGTCATCAGCGGGAATGAATCCGGCTCAAGGCGCGCCAGAACGGATCCACCGCGGCCGATGATTTCGACGCCAAGCAGGTCGGCCACAAGAAAGCCGGTCCTGCGGCCGTTCTGCTCGTCCTGCCCCCAGGCCGTCAGGGGCACCCGGACGGTGATGCGGGCGCTGTAATCATGCCCCAGGTTGTCCTGCATCTTCGCCTGTTCGGCCACGGCGGCCGGCAAGGGAACGCCGTCCAGGACCAGCCGGCGATCCAGCGCCAGCAGCACAGAGAAATCGTGGCCGGGCCTGACCGCCTGGTCCCAGCTACGGGCAGGCTCCCCCCTTTTGGCCCCCACGCTTATCGAGGGCGTGCGCCATTCCTGATCGCCATCGTGGTCGGGGAAAGAGTAGATCGTGCGATCCTGCGCCTGTTGCGGAAGCGGCTCGGCTGGCGCCTCGGGCAGAAGCTCCAGCCCGTCGCCGAAGCGCAGCATCCCCGCGGCGATGTCGTAACCGGCCTGCGGCAGCTGGACCGAAAGCACGGCCACATCGGGGGATCGTTCAGCTGCGGCGGCTAGAAAATCCCGGAACACGGGTTCGAGTTCCTGGGCCGCGAAGGACGGCTCGCGTCCTTCCAGCCGGTCGCGGGAAAACACGAAGGCTTGGACGATATGCTCGAAGCCCGGGTCGAATCCCGGCTCGGCCTTGAGGAATGTCCAGTCGGGCCGGGGCTGGACGAAAAGATCGACAAGCGTGGTATTGGCGAAGTCGGGCCTGCGGTCGCGTTCGGTCTGCCATTCGAATACCATGAGCGGATTGGATGGATCGAGACCGGAACTTCCGCCATTCGCGTCGAGATGGCTTCGGATGTCCTGCCATCGCCTCTGTTCCGTGGCGATCAGGTTCGCAAGCGCCTGCCGAAACCCCTCGCCCGCGACAAGGTCCGGGTTATCCTGAAACAGCCGCAGCCCGGCCCAGCGGTCGGTAAGGCTGGCTTCTTGCGCGGGATCGGGCGGTTGCGCCGCAACGACCAGTTCCTGGTTGATCGGCGGATGGGGCGCGCTCAGTTCCCTGACGCGGGACGGCAGGTCGGCGACGGAATAGGCGTTGTTGTCCAGCATCCGGCGGCAGGCCTGAAGCGACTTCACCCCCAGACGGATCTGGGCATTGCTGTTGGAAGACGGCGCAAGGACGTAGTTCTCGGCGTATTTCTCGGCGTAGCACACGCATTGCAGGTCAAGGTCGTAATCGTCGGCGATGCGGTAGTTATTCCTGCAACTGTTGAAGGCGAAGCGTTCGGTGCCGGCCCGGTCGATGCACTGGCCCGGATCATTGTAGATGTCGAAGGTGATGCTGGAGGCGTCGCCACCGGCCGTCAGGCGCCGCTTCACGAGTGCTTCGGCCAGACAGCCGCAGTCATGATGGGCCGAGAATGTTACCTTGTGCCGGCAATCCTTCAGGAACGCCTGCTTTTCCTCCTCCAGGCGCGCCTGTTCCTCGGCGGGCAACCCTGCAAGCAGATCCGTGGGGGATGGATTGGTGGCTGGCGTGGCCGTGTCCGCCGCTTTCTGGAACGTGTGAAGCGGCGTGCCGATGTCGCTGTCATATAGATCGATCTGCCTGACCTGCAGATCGATCTGCAGGCTTTCGGGATCGACTGCGGTTGCCGCGATCCGAAGCGCCAGCACCCCCCTGCGAGCGTCCGGGCCGCGCTTGCCTTGGGCAAGCCGTTCGAGCGCCGCGCGCGCCTCAGTCTCGGACAAGGGCCAGAACAGTTCCGGCCAGGTGCCTGCCACGCGCGGCGTAAGCCAGCCGAAATCCAGCTGAATGCGGATCGACTCACCGGGTGCATAACCGCCGTCTTCAACGGAAATCGGGAAACCGCCGCGTTCAGGGTCGTAATCCTGAACATAGACCTTGCGCGCGTAGATGAACTCGAACGGCGCCTGCGGGGCCATGCGCCGCAGCGGCTCGGCGTAATCGCGCAGGAACCTCTCTCGGCTATCGGCGCGGTCGAACTCGTTCCCGCCGGCCCAATCGCCCCCATGCGCCAGATAACGCGCCCGCAGGTCGTCGGCCAGAAAGGTATCGGCGAACATGCGGGCGACATCGCCGCGTTCGAAGCGGTCGGCAAGCAGGTCAGGGTCCGCCCCCAGCGCGACCAGCCTGAAGAAGCCCACGTCATCCCTGTCCATGTCGTGGCCCAGGACCGGCAGCCCGTCACTGACCGTCAGCTCAAGCGGGGCAAGACCCGGTTCGGGATCGGACAGGGCGCTGCCCGGCGGGGTCTCAGGCCGGGTCCCGGCGGCCGGGACCACGGCCTTGCTGGTGGCTGCGCGCGCATCCAGCAGGACGGCGAAGCGTTCACGGTAACGCTGTTCCAGGCAGGCCGCATCCGCGCCGCACCGGTTGCGTTGGCCGATCCAGCCCCGCTGTTCACGGCGCAGCGCATCGGCGCCGGGGGAACCCGGCTCGTCGATGAGACCGGCATAAAGGCTGTTCAGCTCGCGGTCGAGGCTGCCAAGCGCCGGGACCGCGCAGATGGTCCGTTCGGTCGAGGTTGACGCCAGGGCGCAGTCAAAGGCCGGACCGGAATCCGGCCGCCGGTTGCTGGAACCGCCGCTGGTTTTGGGCCGGCGCTGATCCCAGGCGGCGGCGATGGCCGAAAGGCTTTGCGCGTCGAACCCGCCATCGCCGGGAAGCCCCTGATCGCGCCTGAAAGCGGCCAGCGCCTGCTGCGTCCGCTGTCCCGGTCGCCCGTCCACGGGACCCGCGTCATAGCCCATGTCGTTCAGCATCTGCTGGACCTGGCGGATCTGATCCGCCGATACGCCCGTTTGCGTCCGGATCGGCGCGGCAGCTGTCGGGGACGGCGCGGCTTTGGCGCCCTGCTGCTGGATCGCGCCTTCCATCAGCCGCATCACATCGTCGATATCCAAGGCCGTCGAGGTCCGCGGACAGATCAGCACACCAGTCAGGATAACTCCGATCAAGACATGCCTTATGCGGAGACCTGCACAATGATGTCGGAATGTCATGAGCTCGTTCCTCAAGCACCTGAACACAGGTGCATGCTGCGAATCATGCCATGTGAAGCCTTAGATATTTTATTGACGCACTGAAACCTTCGGCCTTCAATTGTCTAAAAAGATAGTTTTACAGCCTTGCCCGATCTTCAATCCGGCGCGGACAACTTATAATGGCGGGCCTATGTATCCTTCGCCGTATGGTGCTTTATCTCATGCTTGCTTGTGCACCTGCCGGATCAGATGGAGACAGGAATCGATACACCGACGACCGTGCGATCCCGAGCCTGCGGGCGATGGCGGTGGGGCTGAGCCTTTCCTCGGCCTGCAGCCTCTGCACCTCGGCCGGGTCGATCTTC
>CALLYR010000393.1 GCA_937859005.1 uncultured Paracoccus sp.
TACGGCGTGGCTGTCATCGACTGCGCCAGCCAGATCGGATCGGGCGCGCTGCCGGTGGAAACCCTGCCGTCCGCCGGGCTTGCGCTGACCGGCGCTGGGGGGAACGCGCCCGACCGGCTGGCCGCGCGGCTGCGCGCCCTGCCGCGCCCGGTGATCGGGCGCATCCGCGATGGCGCGCTGGTGCTGGACCTGCGCTGTCTTGACGACGACGGCGCGCTGCTGGGAACCCTGGCGCAGCTATGATCGTCGGCACCGCGGGGCATATCGACCATGGCAAGACCGCCCTGGTCCGGGCGCTGACCGGCGTGCAGACCGACCGCCTGGCCGAGGAGCAGGCCCGCGGCATCACCATCGAGCTGGGCTTCGCCTATGCCGATCTGGGCGGGGGCAGCGTCACCGGCTTCGTCGATGTGCCGGGGCACGAACGGCTGATCCACACGATGCTGGCGGGCGCGGGGGGCATCGACCTTGCGCTGCTGGTGGTGGCCGCCGACGACGGGGTGATGCCGCAGACGCGGGAACATCTGGCGATCCTCGACCTGCTGGGGATTGGCCGCGGGATCGTGGCGCTGACCAAGGCCGATCTGGCCGACGACGCCCGCCGGGCCGAGGTCGCGGACCAGATCGCCGCCGCACTGGAGGGGACCGCGCTTGCAGGGGCGCCCGTGATTCCGGTGTCGGCCCTGACCGGCGAAGGCATCGAGGCGCTGAAAGCCGCGCTGGCGCAGGCCGAGGCCGAAACCGCCGCCCGCGCCACGGATGCGCGGTTCCGCCTGACCGTGGACCGCAGCTTCACGCTGAAGGGCACGGGCACGGTCGTGACCGGCACGGTGCAGTCGGGCCGCGTGGCGGTGGGGGATGCGGTCATCGTCTCGCCCGCAGGCATTCCGGCGCGGGTGCGAGGCATCCACGCCCAGAACCGTCCTGCCAGCGAAGGCGTCGCCGGACAACGCTGCGCCCTGAACCTTGCGGGCGAGCGGGTCAGCCGCGAGGCCATTCACCGGGGCGACGTGGTTCTGGACCCCGCGCTGCACGTCCCCACCGACCGCATCGACGCCAGCCTGCGCGTGCTGGGGTCCGAGCCGCGGCCTGTCTCCACCTGGTTTCCGGCCCGCCTGCATGTCGGCGCGGCCGAGGTGGGCGCGCGCATCGTGCCGCTGGGCGATGCGGTGGCGCCGGGCGGCCGGGGGCTGGTGCAACTGGTGCTGGACCGGCCGATCGCGGCGGCGGTGGGCGACCGTTTCATCCTGCGCG
>CALLYR010000394.1 GCA_937859005.1 uncultured Paracoccus sp.
GGCGTCGAGGGGTCGCCCACGGTCGGCCCCGACCCGATCATCGCCGGATCGTCTCCGGGCACGTCCGAAATCATCAGCGCCAGCATCCGCGCGGGGTAAGCCGCCGCGGCCAGCTGCCCGCCCTTGACCCCGCTCAGATGCTTGCGGAGAGTGTTCATCCGGTCGATGGGCGCGCCCGAATCCAGAAGCCGTTGGTTCATCGCCTGCTGGTCGGCCAGGCTCACGCCCTCTGCGGGCGCCTCCAGCAGCGCCGAGGCCCCGCCGGAAATCAGCGCCAGCACGAAATCATCCGGCCCCAGCCCGTGCAGCAGGTCCAGCATCCGCCGGGTCGCGGCAGCGCCTGCGGCGTCGGGGACCGGATGCGCGGCCTCGACGATCTCGATTCCCTGCGTCGGACGGGCATGGCCATAGCGTGTGATCACAAGCCCCTCGCAGGGTCCCCAGACGGATTCCACCGCCTCGGCCATGCGGGCGCTGGCCTTGCCCGCGCCGATGACCAGCACCCGTCCCGCTGGCCGTGGCGGCAGCATGGTGGGCAGCACCGCCATCGGGTCGGCAGCGGCGACCGCGCAGTCGAACAGCGCGCGCAACAGCGCGCGAGCGCCGCCATTCCCCCGTCCCTCCATGCCGCCGATCCCTCCAAAACGATTGCGCCACGATGAAACCGCGCGGATGCGCTGTCAAACCCGCGGCTTGTGCGCCCGCGCGCGGGGTTCCATTCTGGACCCATGGCCGACCCTGTTCCGCCCGACGACCTGCCCCGGCTGCGCCTGCGCATCCATTTCGCATCCGGCGACTGGCTGGGGCCGGGCAAGGCGGAACTGCTGGCGCTGATCGCGGAAACCGGTTCGATCTCGGCCGCCGGGCGGCGCATGGGAATGAGTTACAAGCGCGCCTGGATGCTGGTCGAGACGCTGAACGCCATCTTTCGGGAACCGCTGGTCGAAAGCGCGCGCGGCGGGGCAAGGGGCGGCGGCGCCATCCTGACTCCGCTGGGGGCCGAGGTGCTGGCGCGTTACCGGCGGATCGAGGCCGCCGCCCGGCAGGCCGCGCGCGATGATCTGGACTGGATGCTGGCGGGGACGGGCGATGCGGCCGAACGGAAATAACGATTGCCAGCCGGTGGGGCGCGCGGATATGTCGGAACGGCCATAACGGTTTTCGGGAACCCGCCCATGCCGCCCCTTGTCCGTCCGCTCGCCGCCGCGCTGGCCGTCCTGGCTGCCGCACCCGCATCGGCCGACCAGATCACCGTCTTTGCCGCCGCCAGCCTGAAGACGGCGCTGGACCGGATCGCGGCGAACTGGCAGGCGAACTCGGGGGACACGGTCGCCATCTCCTATGCCGGCAGCCCGCAACTGGCCCGGCAGATCGAACAGGGGGCGCCCGCCGACATCTTCATCTCGGCCGCGCCCGAATGGATGGACGAGTTGCAGAGGGATGGGCTGATCGATCCGGCGACCCGTGTGGATCTGCTGGGCAACCGGCTGGTCCTGATCGGCCAGGGGGCGGATGCAGCCCCGTTGGACATCGCGCCCGGCTTCGATCTGGCGGGACGGCTGGGGGATGGGCGCCTGGCGATGGCGATGGTCGATGCGGTGCCGGCCGGCGTCTATGGCAGGCAGGCGCTGACCCGGCTGGGCGTCTGGGGCGCGGTGGCACCCAAAGTCGCGCAGACCGACAATGTGCGGCGGGCGAGGCCCCCCTGGGCATCGTCTATGCCACCGATGCCCATGCCGGACCCAGGGTCCGCGTCATCGGCACCTTTCCGCAGGACAGCCACGACCCGGTCACCTATCCCGCCGCAATGGTCGCGGGCGCATCGGGCAAGGACGCGGCGCGCGGCTTCTTCGACGCGCTGCGAAGCGATGCGGCCCGCGCGGTGTTCGAGGCCGAAGGCTTCACCGTCCCGGTCCCGTGACGGACTGGCTGGGACCCGACGAATGGCGCGCGGTGGCGTTGTCGCTGCGG
>CALLYR010000395.1 GCA_937859005.1 uncultured Paracoccus sp.
GATGCCGAGGAAGCGGCGGAGATGTTCCCGCCGCTGGACCCGGCCAGCGCTGCCGCGGCGGCGCGCGCGGATCATGCGTCCGATATCGACACCGACGCGCTGATCCAGCGGTTTGCCCGGACGGCGCGCGGCCATGGCGCGCAGATCCTGACCCGCAGCCCCGTGACCGCCATTTCGCGCGATGACGATGGCTGGCACGTGACCGTCCCGCAGGGAGAGATTACCGCCCGCACCATCGTCAACGCCGCGGGCCCCTGGGCCGATGTCATTGCGCGCCTGGCGGGCGTGGCGCCGCTGGGGCTGCAACCCCATCGCCGGTCGATGGCGCGGATTCCGGCGCCGGGAGGGCTGGATCCCGCGCGATGGCCCATGACCTTTGGCGTCGCGGAAAGCTGGTATGCCAAGCCCGACGCCGGCGCGCTGATCGTGTCCCCGGCCGAGGCCGATCCGATGGACGCCCACGACGCCTGGGCTGACGACATGGTTCTGGCCGAAGGGTTGGCGCGGTACGAGGCTCTGATGCGCTTTCCGGTGGACCGGCTGATTTCAAGCTGGGCAGGGCTGCGCACCTTTGCCCCGGACGGCAGTCCCGTTTATGGCCGCGATCCCGAACGGCCCGATTTCATCTGGTTCGCCGGGCAAGGGGGATACGGCTTCCAGTCCGCACCGGCCGCCGCGCGCTTGATCGCCGACATCGCCCTGGACCGGCCGACCGACCCCGATTTGACAAGGATCATTTCCCCCGCCCGTTTCCGGCGCTAGGTCCTGGCAGCAGAACATATAGGAGATTATGAATGTCTGTTGCCGACAAGATGGCCGATCAACGCGCCATGCTGCGCGAGCTGAACAAGCTGGTCCCCGAAACGATGAAGGGTTTCAACGCCATGCAGAAGGGCGCCAAGGAAGGCGGCGTCCTCGGCGCGAAGGAAAAGGAATATGTTGCGCTGGGAATCGCCATTTCGGAACGCTGCGAGCCCTGCATCAACTTCCACGTCGAGGCGCTGAAGAAAGCCGGCGGCACGCGCGAGGAACTGGGCGACATCTGCGCCATGGCGATCACCATGGGCGGCGGGCCCGCGCTGATGTATGCGGCGCGCGCCTTGGCCGCCTGGGACGAACTGGCCGCCTGACGCCATTGCCGCCCCTGCGCGCCGCGCGTATGCCGGGCGCAAACGGGGGACGCAGATGAGCTTCAACAGCTTCGGCCGGATATTCCGCTTTACCACCTGGGGCGAAAGCCACGGGCCTGCGCTGGGGGCGACGGTGGACGGCTGCCCGCCGGGCGTGGCGCTGGACGAAGGCTTCATCCAGCGTTTCCTGGACCGCCGCCGGCCGGGACAGTCGAAGATGACGACCCAGCGGCAGGAACCCGATGCCGTCCGCATCCTGTCGGGTGTGTTCGAGGGGCGCACCACCGGCACGCCCATCCAGTTGATGATCGGGAACACCGACCAGCGGTCGCGCGACTATGGCGAGATCGCGCAGGCGTTCCGCCCGGGTCACGCCGATATCGCCTATCACCTGAAATACGGGCACCGCGACTATCGCGGCGGCGGGCGGTCCAGCGCGCGGGAAACCGCCGCTCGGGTCGCGGCGGGGGGTGTGGCGCAGGCGGTGCTGCGCGACCTGCTGCCCGATCTGCGGATCACGGGTTACATGGTGCAGATGGGCGAGTGCCACATCGACCGGTCGCGGATCGATCTTCAGGAAATCGGCCGCAACGATTTCTTCTGCCCCGATGCGAGTGCGGTCGAGGCATGGGCCGACTATCTGACCGCCATCCGCAAGGATCAGGACAGCGTCGGCGCCGCGGTCGAGGTTGTGATCCAGGGCTGTCCGCCCGGTTTGGGCGCGCCCGTTTATGCCAAGCTCGACACCGATCTGGCCGCCGCGATGATGTCGATCAATGCCGTCAAGGGGGTGGAAATCGGCGAAGGCATGGCCGCCGCGGCCCTGCGCGGCACGGAAAACGCCGACGAAATCCGCATGGGACCGGACGGGCCGGTGTTCCTGTCGAACCGCGCCGGCGGCATCCTGGGGGGCATTTCCACCGGGCAGGACATCGTGGTGCGGTTCGCGGTCAAGCCGACCAGTTCGATCCTGACCCCCCGGCGCACCATCAACCAGCGCGGCGAGGAGATCGACCTGATGACCAAGGGCCGCCACGACCCCTGCGTGGGCATCCGCGCCGTCCCGGTGGCCGAGGCGATGGCGGCCTGCGTGGTCCTGGACCATCTGCTGCTGGACCGGGGGCAGACGGGCGGGATACGCGGACCGATCGGATAGGACGGTCACACCGAAAGTGCCATGCCGCGCCGGGTGCGCTTGACTATGCCGCATTGCCGCGCCACCAGACACGGGCAACGACCGCAAGAGGCGCCCACATGTCCATTCCCCAGCAGGGCGGCGGCCCGATCGAGCGTCGTGAGCAGCTGGCCGAATACGTCGGCGGCGGCGAAAAGCCGCGCGTGGATTGGCGCATCGGCACCGAACATGAAAAGTTCGGCTTCACCTGGGATGACCTGAAGCCCCTGCCCTATGGCGGCGCGCGGTCCATCCGCGCCATGCTGGAAGGCCTGCGCGACCGCTTCGGCTGGGAGCCGGTGCTTGAGGGCGACAACATCATCGGGCTGTCCCGCAACGGTGCCAATGTCAGCCTTGAACCGGGTGGACAGTTTGAACTGTCCGGCGCGCCGGTGGACAGCATCCACGACACGCGCGCCGAGCTGGACACCCATCTGGCCGAGGTCGCGGCCATCGCCGAACCGATGGACGCGGGCTTCATGGGGATCGGTGCCGCGCCGATCTGGCATCAGGACGACATGCCGATGATGCCCAAGGGGCGGTACCGGCTGATGACCGACTACATGGATCGGGTCGGCACGCTGGGCAAGCAGATGATGTATCGCACCTGCACCGTGCAGGTGAACCTGGACTACGGCTCGGAAGCCGACATGGTGAAAAAGCTGCGCGTTGCCCTGTCGCTGCAGCCGGTGGCGACGGCGCTGTTCGCCTCCTCGCCCTTCCTCGACGGGCAGCCGAACGGGATGAAAAGCTGGCGCGGCCATATCTGGCAGAACCTGGACGAGGCGCGCACGGGGATGCTGCCCTTCGTGTTCCGCGACGGCTTCGGATACGAGGCGTGGGTAGATTACGTCCTGAACGTGCCGATGTATTTCGTCTATCGCGACGGCAGATACATCGACGCGCTGGGGATGTCGTTCCGCGATTTCATGAAGGGCCGCCTGCCTGCCCTGCCGGGCGAGGTACCGACACTGTCGGACTGGGCAGACCACATGACGACCGTATTCCCGGAAGCGCGGGTCAAGAAATACATCGAGATGCGCGGGGCGGACGCGGGCGACCGCGCCCATCTGCTGGCGCTGCCGGCGCTGTGGGTCGGGCTGACCTATGACCAAGGGACACTGGACGCGGCTTGGGATCTGGTCAAGGGCTGGGACGACGACACGCGCGAGGGCCTGCGCCGGGCCGCCGCGCGCGATGCGCTGGCGGGCGAGGCGAACGGCATCCATCTGCGCGACCTGGCGGCGCAGGTGGTGGACCTGGCCTCTGCCGGGCTGGCCGCGCGCGCGCGGGGCGCGGACGGGATGACGGACGAACAGCCCTATCTGGACGTGCTGCGCGAACATGTGTCCTCGGGGCAGGTCACGGCCGACCGGCTGCTGGCGCTTTATCGCGGCGAATGGGCGGGCGATCTGACCCGCATCTATCGCAAGCAGGCGTTGTGAAAAGGGGCCGGTCGCCCGGCCCCGTTCAGTTCAGGAATTGCGGCGTTCGTTCATGAACTGGTCGAACTCGGCCTTGTCCTTGGCCTCGCGCAGCTTCTGCAGGAAGGCCATGAAATCGCTGTGCTCGTCTTCCAGCCGCTTCAGCGTCTCGGTCCGATAGGCGTCGAAGGCGGTGTTGCCGGTAGAGGCCATGCCGCTGAAGGGGGCGTGGCGGCGGTGGGTGCAGTTGCCGAACATGCGTTTGCTCCAGATCATGTAGCCAAGGATCGCCAGCCCGACGGGCCAGCACAGGACGAAGCCTGCGATCATCGCGGCCAGCCAGGCGGGCCTGCCGCGTTCGTCAAGCCAGTCGCGCAGTCGGACCAGCGGGTTCGGGCGGTGGATGGGAACGGGGGCGGCGCTGTACATCAGGGTCTCCGGTTGATGTGAATGTTAATCACATTAACACAGATAGAGCGGCGCAACCGTTCATCAATCCCCCGCCGCAGTTTTTTCAGCCGGGAATCAGCCCCAGCCCGCGCAGATAGATCAGCGCCCCGCTTTCCAGCATCTCGTCGGCGGATTCGGGGGCACGCGCGCCGGGATGGCCCCGTCCGAACAGTTCGACGACGCCATGGCTCAGCGCCCAGATGTGGTTGGCAACCATGCTGGCGGGCGGGCGGCGGTCGGCGGGCAGGCGCGCGAACAGGGCGCGCGCGGATTCGACCAGCGCCGCCTGCGCGCGGTCGGCAGCGGCGGCCAGATCGGCATTGCCGGAAATCGCCAGGCCGGATTCGAACATCGCCATGTAGAAGCCGGGCTTGTCGCGGGCGAACGCCAGATAGGCTTGCCCCAGCCGCAGGAACGCCGACAGCGCCGTGGGCCGCCCGCCATCGAAGGCCGCCTCCAGCCGGGCCGCGAAATCCAGGAAACCCTGCCGCGCCACCTCCTCCAGCAACTGGTCGCGCCCCGAGAAATGGCGATAGGGGGCGGCGGCGCTGACCCCGGCCTGACGCGCGGCCTCGGCCAGGGTAAAGGCCATCGGGCCCTTCTCCTCGATCAGGCGCACCGTCGCCTCGACCAGCGCCTGCCGCAGATTGCCGTGGTGATAGCTGTCGCGGGCCAAGCCCCGGCCCCTACATGCCTTCGCCGAAATAATCGCCGACCAGCGCCGCCAGCGCATCGGCCAGTTCGCACGCCTGCGCGCCTTCGGTCGTGACATGGATCACGCTGCCACGGGGCGCAGCCAGCATCAGCAGGCCCATGATCGAATCGCCGGACACCCGTTCGCCGTCCTTTTCCACCCAGGCATGGGCGTCGAACCGCTCGACCGTCTCGACGAACTTGGCCGAGGCGCGGGCGTGCAGGCCCTTTTCGTTGATGATGGCCAGGCGACGGGTGATCAGCAGATTCATGATGCGGCCCTGTGGTGAGATTCTTCTCCGGGGACGTAACAGTCGATGTATTTGCGCCCCGCCTCGGCGGCCAGGGTCGCGGCCTCGGCCACGGACAGATGGCGCGACTTGGCCAGCTTGACCAGCATCGGCAGATTCGCGCCATAGATGATGCGGCGCTGGCGCGCCTTGCAGGCGGGCATGGACAGGTTCGACGGCGTCCCGCCATAGAGGTCGGTCACGATCACCACCCCCCGCCCTGCATCGACCGCATTCGCGGCGGCGCAGATCTCCGCCTCCTTGGCGGCACGGTCGTCGTCGTCCTCGATGGTGACGGCACGGATCGCGGTCTGGGGTCCGACCACATGTTCGACCGCCGAAAGATATTCCCGCGCCAGGCCCCCGTGCGCTACGATGACGATTCCGATCAAGGCTGCCTACCAAAATCAATGGGCCGGGTCATGCCGGGCCACCAGATGCCGGTCTGTCCGGCTGGGATGAGGGGCTGGGTTGTGCGGGCGGACCTTCGCGCCGCTCCAGCTCCCTGTGTCTTTTAGACACCGGCCAGCCCCTTGCTGCAAGCGCATCGGCCATGGTTTCCGCCAAAGTGACGGAACGATGCTGCCCGCCGGTGCAGCCGAAGCCGATGGCCAGATGCGCCTTGCCCTCGTCCACCTGGGCAGGCAGCAGGAACAGGATCAGATCGCGCGTCCGCTGAAAGAACTCGTCATAGCGCGGATCGGCGATCACATGGGCCTGTACCGCCGGGTCGCGGCCGTCCAGCGGCCGAAGATCCGGCACCCAATGCGGATTGGCCAGAAAGCGGCAGTCGAACATCATGTCGATGCCCCGCGGCACCCCCCGCTTGTAGCTGAAGGACTGCACCGACACCGACAGCCCCCCGCCCGGTCGTGCGTCGAAAGCGCGGGCCAGTTCGGCGCGCAGATCGTGGGGGGACAGTTCGGTCGTATCGACCAGCACATCGGCACGGAACCGGATCGAGGTCAGCAGATCGCGTTCCGCCGCGATCGCATCGGCGGGCCCCCCCTGGTCGGCCAGCGGATGACGGCGGCGGGTTTCGTTATAGCGGCGGATCAGCACTTCGGTTGCGCAGTCCAGATACAGCACCTCGGGCGCATAGGCAGGATTCCGGGTCAGCCGGTCGATCAACTCGATCACGTTCGAGGCCGAAAAATCCCGGTTGCGCACATCCAGCCCCAAGGCCAGCGGCAGCGGCTGCAGCCGGCCGTCCAGCAGGCGCGGCACCAGCGACAGCGGCAGGTTGTCGATGGCCTCGAAGCCCAGATCCTCCAGCACATGGATGGCCGAGGACCGGCCGGCGCCGGAGGGTCCGGTGACCAGCACCACCCGCTGCGCCCTCTCCGGGGCGCGTACGCCGTCCGTCCGAAGCTCCGCCATTTCCGCCCCGATCATGCCATGCGGCCCCCGATCAGCATCTGCCGCAGTGCAGCACAAAGATGCGGGTCCGCCCGCCCCAAGACAAGGGGCAGGTCCACACCCAGCAGACTGGTGTGGCGCAAGGGCGGCAGTCGATCCCCTCCCTTTCCGGCAAGGTCGGCCACCATGTGAACCGGCGCCTCCGGCAGTACCGCGGCGCGCAGGATGCCGACGCCCCGCGCCTCGATCAGGCCGGCCAGCGGCGCGGGCGCGCGCGCCAGCACGACATCTCCGCGCCGGGCCAGACAGACCCGGTCGTCGGCGACCAGAACCGCCCCGGTGGCCATCAGCATCAGCGCCAGCGAGGATTTCCCCGACCCCGAAGGTCCCCGGATCAGCAGTCCGCGCCCGTCGACCGCCACGACCGTCGCGTGGATGCTGCTTGCCTGCACGTCCTTTCCTGCCATCCCCCTCCCTTGAGCGAACACGATAGCGCTAAATATCGATGGTTGCGCTAACGAGCCTGCCCACCTACCTTTCCTTGCCTTTCTGCCATGCTATAGGTCCGCCAGCGACACCCCCCGCACATCTGCTGAAGGAAGCACCGGCATGGCTCAGACCCGCGTCAACCCGAATTGCAAGCTGGAAGACCAGGGTATCGTGGGGGTCGGGCAAGTCCACTACAACCTGCTGGAACCGGCGCTGATCGAGGCGGCGATCCGCCGCGGCGAAGGCCATCTGGGCCTGGGCGGCACGTTCCTCGTGTCCACCGGCGCCAAGACCGGCCGTTCGCCCAAGGACAAGTTCGTCGTCCGCACCCCCCTGGTCGAGGATTCGATCTGGTGGGACAACAACAAGCCGATGGAGCCCGAGGCTTTCGACCGGCTTCATGACGACCTGCTGGCCCACATGCAGGGCAAGGAATATTTCGTTCAGGACCTGTTCGGCGGCGCCGATCCCGAACTGCGGCTGGATGTGCGCGTGGTCAGCGAACTGGCGTGGCACAGCCTGTTCATCCGGCATCTGCTGCGCCGCCCGGATGCGTCGGAACTGCCGACCTTCACGCCCGACTGGACGATCATCAACTGCCCCAGCTTCAAGGCGGACCCGGCCAAGCACGGCTGCCGCAGCGAAACGGTGATCGCGCTGAACTTCGACCGCAAGCTGATCCTGATCGGCAACACCGAATATGCGGGCGAGAACAAGAAGGGCGTGTTCACGCTGCTGAACTATATCCTGCCGGGCAAGGGCGTGATGGCGATGCACTGCTCGGCCAACCATGCGCCGGACGACAAGGATGACGTGGCGATCTTCTTCGGCCTGTCGGGGACGGGCAAGACCACGCTGTCGGCCGATCCTTCGCGCGTGCTTATCGGGGACGACGAACATGGCTGGTCGGACAAGGGCACCTTCAATTTCGAAGGCGGCTGCTATGCCAAGACCATCAACCTGTCGCCCGAGGCCGAGCCCGAAATCTATGCCACGACCAGCCGCTTCGGCACCGTGATCGAGAACATGGTCTATGATCCCGACACGCTGGAACTGGACTTCGCCGACAGCTCGATCACGGAAAACATGCGCTGCGCCTATCCGCTGGAGGCGATCTCGAACGCCTCGCCGGACAGCCTGGGCGGGCAGCCGAAGAACGTCATCATGCTGACCTCGGACGCATACGGCGTGATGCCGCCGATCGCGCGGCTGACCCCGGAACAGGCGATGTATCATTTCCTGTCGGGCTTCACCTCCAAGACGCCGGGGACCGAGGACGGGGTCAAGGAACCGCTGCCGACCTTCTCGACCTGCTTCGGCGCCCCCTTCATGCCGCGCCGCCCCGAGGTCTATGGCAAGCTGCTGCAGGAGCGCATCGCGAAATCGGGGGCTGTCTGCTGGCTGGTCAACACCGGCTGGACCGGCGGGCCGTTCGGCACCGGCAGGCGGATGCCGATCAAGGCCACCCGCGCCCTGCTGGCCGCGGC
>CALLYR010000396.1 GCA_937859005.1 uncultured Paracoccus sp.
ATCTGCGCCGAGGGCCCGCAGGCGCAGAGGCCAAGGCAGAACACCGGCTCCAGCGTCAGCCGCCCGTCCGGCGTCGTTTCGTGCCAGTCCAGCCCCAGCGCCGCCTGCACCTGCGCGGCCAGCGCATCGGCGCCGACGGACTGGCACGCCTCGGCCCGGCACAGGCGCAGCACATGCCGCCCCGCCGGCTGTTCGCGGAAGTCGTGATAGAAGGTGACGACGCCGTAAACCTCGGCCTTGCTCATCCCCAGGGCGGTGGCGATGACCGGCTGCGCGTCCTCGGGGATCATGCCCCATTCGGCCTGCACGTCATGCAGGATCGGCAGCAGCGGCCCCTCGCGTCCCGCGTGGCGGGCAATGATGGCGTTCAGACGGTCCAGGCCGTCGGCGTCCAGCACCGTGAGGTGCCGTTGATGAATTTGTGTCGTGGCCTGCTGGGTCATTCTTCTTTCCGGGCGGGGCATCAGGTCGCGAAACTGACAGTTGCCGATAGCCATATCAATAGCGATCAACCGTTGAACGATAGGAATGTCCTATCGAAACGCCCGCCCCGCCACTTCGATCAGCGCCGCGACCAGCGGCGGATGCGGCTCGCGCACCAGCCCGACCTGATGGGTCTCCGCCGATTCCAGCGGGCGCGAATGCACCCCCGGCGGCAATGGCAGCCCGTCGGCCAGCGCCTGCGGCAGGATCGCGGCCCAGTCGCCGGTCGCCACATGCCCCAGGATCGCCAGCATGGAATTCGATTCCACCCGCGGCCGCGCGACCGCGCCCGCCTCGGTCAGATGGCGCGACACGATGCGGCGGTTCTGCATGTCGGGGGTCAGCAGGCACAGCGGGCGTTCCGCCGCCTCGGCCCAGCCCACGGGGCCGGTCGCCTCGCCCCGGTCCACGAGGCAATAGGTCTCGCGAAACAGCGACAATCGCTGGACCTTGCCCAGGGGCTCGCTGTCCAGATAGGTCACGCCCGCATCCAGTTCCAGCGCCTCGATCTCGTCGCGGATCTCGTCCGAGGACCGCGACAGGATGGTGACGGATGCGCCGGGGTGGCGCAGCAGGAACGGCCCGGTCAGCGCCGCGATCCGCGGCATCGCGGTGGGGATGACGCCGATCCGCAGCCGGCCCGTGATGCCGACGCGGGTGGCCTTCATTTCGGCCTGCATGGCGCGGGCGTCGGCCACGATCCGTCGCGCCCAGTCCAGCACCCGTTCGCCCTCGGGCGTCAGCCCGCGATAGCGCGATCCGCGCCGGACCAGTTGCACGCCAAGCTGATCCTCCAGCGCGCGGATGGCAGATGACAGCGATGGCTGCGTGATCCCCAGCGCCTCGGCCGCGCGGCCGAAGTGCTGTTCGCGCGCCAGCACCATGAACATGTTGAGCCGGTCGATCATGCCCCGGCCGGCCCTTTCGGCGGCGGACTGTCCCTGCCGTCGGCCAGGGCGGTCAGAGGATCTCGACCCGCCAGCTTTCGATGACCGTGTTGGCCAGCAGCTTCTCGCACATCTGACCGACCTCGGCGCGGGCCGCGGCTTCGTCGGCGGCGGCCAGGTCCAGTTCGATCACCTTGCCCTGGCGGACGCCGTTGACGCCCTGAAAGCCCAGCGAACCCAGCGCGTGGCGGATCGCCTCGCCCTGCGGGTCCAGGACGCCGTTCTTCAGCATGATGGTGACGCGGGCTTTCATGGGGCGGTCCTTCGGGCAGGGTCAGTTGATCAGCGTGGGCTTGGCATGGGCTGCGGCGGGCATCACCCCCAGGCGCCGGGCGACCTCGGTATAGGCGTCGGTCAGGCTGCCCAGGTCGCGGCGGAACACGTCCTTGTCCAGCTTGCGCCCGGTCTTGACGTCCCACAGGCGGCACGAATCGGGGCTGATCTCGTCGGCGACGATCAGGCGCATGAAGTCGCCGTCCCAGATGCGCCCGATCTCGATCTTGAAATCGACCAGCTTGATGCCGACGCCATAGAACACGCCGGACAGGAAGTCGTTGACGCGCAGCGCCAGCGAAACGATGTCGTCCAGATCCTGCTGCGCGGCCCAGCCGAAGGCGATGATGTATTCCTCGCTGACCATTGGATCGCCCAGCTCGTCGTTCTTGTAGCTGTATTCGACGATCGGGCGCGGCAGCGGCGTCCCTTCCTCAAGCCCCAGCCGCTTGGCGATGGAGCCTGCGGCGAAGTTGCGCACGATCACCTCCAGCGGGATGATCTCGACCTGCCGGATCAGCTGCTCGCGCATGTTGATGCGGCGGATGAAGTGGTTGGGCACGCCGATGTTGGTCAGGCCGGTCATGAAGAATTCGGACAGGCGGTTGTTCAGCACGCCCTTGCCCTCGACCACGGCCTTCTTCTGGGCGTTGAAGGCGGTGGCGTCGTCCTTGAAATACTGGATCAGGGTTCCGGGCTCGGTGCCTTCGTACAGGATCTTGGCCTTGCCTTCATAGATCTTCTTGCGCCGTGGGGCCATGGGCTGCGCCTTTCGTTCTGGCAAGGATGCTTGCCGTCCCAATAGACCCGAACCGGGTCGCGGGGCAATACGGGCTTGCAGGGACGGGACACGGTGGGCATACCGGGCGCGACCGATCATGGAGGCCCCGATGACCACCTTCGACGACCGCGAGAAAGCGCACGAAGCCAAGTTCGCCTATGACGCCGAACTGCGTTTCAAGGCCGAGGCGCGCCGCAACCGCCTGCTGGGCGAATGGGCCGCGGATCTGCTGGGCAAGACCGGGGACGAGGCACGGACCTATGCGCTGACCATCGTCACATCCGATTTCGAGGAACCGGGTGACGAGGACGTGTTCCGACGCCTGGCCGCAGACCTGCAGGGCAAGATGAACGAGGACTCGATCCGCGCCAAGATGGACGAACTGCGGAGCGTGGCGCGCCGCCAGGTCATCGACGAAGTCTGAGCCGCACAGGGCGCGGCCGCCATGGGGACGACGTCTCAGGCGGCCGCCGCCTCGGCCCGAGGATACAGCCGGGCCATCGTCAACCCCCGCGTCAGGTTCAGCACCATCAGCGACGCCCACAGCCCGTGGTTGCCCAGCGCGGCGGGCAACAGCATCAGCGCCCCGGCATAGACCGCCACCGACAGGATCATCGCCTGCCGCATCTCGCGCGTCAGGGTGGCGCCGATGAAGATGCCGTCCAGCATCCAGCTTGCGATGCCCACCGCCGGGGCGATCACCAGCCATGGCAGGTAATGGCGCGCGGTTTCCCGCACCTCGGGCGAGGTGGTCAGCAGGTCGATGATCGCACCGCCGCCCAGCGCAAAGGCCAGCCCCAGCGCCAGCGCGCCGCCCGCCCCCCACTGCGAGGTCAGCCATGAGGCCTGCCGCACCCGGCCCGGACGGCGCGCGCCCACCGCCTGCCCGACCAGCGCCTCGGCCGCAAAGGCAAATCCGTCAAGGGCATAAGCAGTGACTTCCAGAAACTGCATCAACACCTGATTGGCCGCCAGCGTCACATCCCCCTGCGCCGCGCCCAGAAAGACGAAGGTGGTGAACGACCCCTGCAACAGCACGGACCGCAGCATGATGTCGCCGTTGACGCGGGCCAGCCGTTCGACCTGCGCGCGGGCGAACAGGCCCGCCTGCCGCGCGCCCGCCCTGATCGCGCCGCGCGCGAACCACAGCGCCACCGCAAAGCCCGCCACCTCGGCGATCAGCGTGGCGGCGGCGACGCCGCGCACCCCCCAGCCCAGACCCAGCACGAACCACAGATCCAGCCCAACGTTCAGCAGGTTGATGACCATCTGCACGACAAGGATCGCGCGGGTGCGTTCGGTCGCGATCATCCAGCCGGTCAGCGCATACATGCCGATGGTCGCCGGCGCCCCCCAGATGCGGATCGCCAGATACTGTCCCGCCAGCGTCTCGACCTGATCGGACGCGGGCGCGACCCGGAAGGCCAGCGCCGTCACCGGCCCCTGCAGCGCCACCAGCACCAGCCCGGCGACAAGGCCGATCCCCAGCGCCCGCAGCAGATGCGCGCCGCTTTCGACGGCATCCCCCGCGCCGTGGCTTTGCGCCACCAGCCCCGAGGTGCCCATCCGCAGGAACCCGAAGATCCAGTAGACCGAGGCAAGGATCACCGCCCCCACCCCTACGGCGCCGATCAGCTCGGGCTGGCCCATCTGCCCGACCACGCCGGTATCGACCGCCCCCAGCAGCGGGATCGTCGCATTGGCCAGCACGATGGGCAGCGCGATCCCAAGGACACGCCGGTGCGTCAGGGGCAGGTCGGGGGCAGGCATGGGCGAGCCCGCTCAGCCCTGCGGCATCAGGAAATGGCCGGTCGCCTGCGCAAAGGGGCGGGCGCGGTTGTCCTGCCACGCCTCGACCTGCACGCTGGAATAGCGCCGGCCCAGCCGGACCACGCGGGCGCGGGCGAAAGCGTCCCGCGGCAGCCCGGACCGCAGATAGTCGATGGTGAAGTCGATGGTCTTGGGCAGGCGCGGCAGGCTGTCGGGCCGCGTCACATCGGGGGCAAGCCGTCCCGCTTCCATGTCGTCCCACAACGCGGTCCAGGTCAGTTCCACGATCGCTGCCGTTTCCAGAAAGGCGGCCGTCACCCCACCGTGCAGCGCCGGCAACGCGGGATTGCCGATCAGCCGTTCGGCAAAAGGCAGCGTGGCGGTCAGTTCGTCCCCGCGCCGGTCGAACCGCACCCCCAGCCAGGCGATATAGGGCACGCCCTCCACCATCGCGGCCAGCGCGGCGTCGCGGCGGGACTTGACCTGCGCCAGCGGCTCGTTGCGGTCGGACATCTCAGCGCTCCAGCGTGAAGGCGCCCGTGGCGGTGGCGACGGGGTTGGTTTCGTCCTCGTCGTCCAGCGTGACGGCCCGCACGAAGGCGACGGAACGGGTGACATGGAAACAGGTGGCGCGGGTGCGGATCGCCTGCCGGGGCTGGGCCGCGCGCATATAGTCGATCCGCAAGTCGATGGTGGCGGTGCTGGACGGCCGGGCGGGATGGGCCATCACGGCGGTCCCGCAGCAGGTATCCATCAGCGCGGACACCACGCCCCCATGCAGGACGCCGGTGCGCGGATCACCCACAAGTTCCGGCCGCCAGGGCAACCGCATCTCGGCGGTGCCGGGGCCGATCTCGACCACCTCCATCCCCAAGGCGTTGGCATGGGGGATCATCGCCAGGAACTGCCGGGCAAAGCTGGTGATCGTCTCGGTATCGGGCCCTGCTGCCGCTGCGTCCCGGTCCGCCTTCGCCGTATCGTCCTGCATCCCCTGTCCCCGCCGCTTCTTGCAACTGTCTGCCTTGCACCAGCCCCCGCGGCAAGACAGTTGAGGTCGCAACATGGTTGCATTACGTTGCGGCACATTGGGAGATGTTATCGTGGCCGAAGAGAAATTCATTACTTTCAAGGAAATGTGCGCGCGATTCGACGTGACGCCGCGGACCTTGCGCTATTACGAATATATCGAACTGCTGGACCCGCGGCGCGAAGGGCGCGCCCGCTTCTATGGCCCGCGCGAAATCGCGCGCATGAAGCTTATCATGCGCGGCCGCCGCTTCGGCTTCAGCCTGGAAGACATCCGCCAGTGGCTGCTGATCTATCAGCAGAAGGGCACGCGCGAACAATATCGCGTCTGGCTGGACCTGGCCGACCGGCAGATCAAGGTGCTGGAAAAACAGCGTGACGAACTGGCCGCCGCCATGACCGATCTGCGCGCCCTGCGCGAGGAAGCCGCAATCCTGCTCGAACCGATGAAGGACATGCCCGACCGCGGCTGAACGCCGCGGCCGTCGCGGCCCGGCGATGACGGACCGGGGATGGCAGCGCGTCGCCTTCGACCCTGACGCAGCGTTTTGTTTACCTGCGCGTCAACTTGTTCCTATATTCGTCGTGACAGGACCACGGCGAATGGGGAGGGACGCGCGCCACCATGTCGGACGATCTGCTGACCATCCGCGAGATGTGCGACCGCTTTGGCGTGACGCCGCGGACGCTGCGCTTCTACGAATCCCGCCAGCTTCTGTTTCCCCAGCGCCGGGGTCAGCACCGGCTGTATGACCGCCGCGACCGCGGACGGCTGGTGCTGATCCTGCGGGGCAAGCGCTTCGGCTTTTCGCTGGACGAGGTGCGCCAGCTTCTCGACCTGTATGTTCCCGGCGCGCAGAACCGCGACCAGATCGCGGCCACGCTGGAGGCTGGCTGCCGCCATCTGGCCAGCATGCGCCGGCAGCGGGACGAGCTGACCGGCGCCATCGCCGATCTGGAAACGCAGATCGAACAGGCGCAGGCGCGGCTGGCGGCGCTGGACGCCGATTCCGATCCCCGACAAACGCTCTGACCCGACAGGACATCCCATGACCGTCTACAAGGCTCCCGTCCGCGACATGCAGTTCCTGCTGCATGACGTGCTGAATGTCGCGCAGTCCGGCCTGCCCGGCCACGAGGATCTGGACCCCGCTTTCACCCAGGCGATCCTGGACGCCGCCGGGCAGCTCGCGTCCGAAGTGCTGGCGCCGCTGAACCTGATCGGCGACCAGCAGGGCTGCGTTCTGGAAAACGGCATCGTGCGCACGCCCGAGGGATTCAAACCCGCGTTCGAGGCGGTCAAGGAAGGCGGCTGGACCGGGCTGGACTGCGACCCCGAATACGGCGGCCAGGGCATGCCCTATGTCATGGGGCTGGCGACCGGGGAAATCTTCGTGTCGGCCAACATGGCCTTCAACATGTATCAGGGCCTGACCCATGGCGCCTATTCCGCGATCCATGCGCATGGCACGGACGAACAGAAGGCGGCGTATCTGCCGAAGATGGTGTCCTGCGAATGGACCGGCACCATGAACCTGACCGAGCCGCATTGCGGCACCGATCTGGGGATGCTGCGCACGCGGGCCGAGCCGCAGGACGACGGCAGCTATCTGATCACCGGGCAGAAGATCTTCATTTCCGCCGGCGACCACGACATGTCGGACAACGTCATCCATCTGGTGCTGGCCAAGGCGCCGGGCGGCGGCGAAGGGACGAAAGGTATCAGCCTGTTCATCGTGCCCAAGTTCCTGGTGAACGAGGACGGCTTGCTTGGCGCGCGCCAGCCCGTCTCGGTCGGCAAGATCGAGGAGAAGATGGGCATTCACGGCAACGCCACCTGCGTCATGAACTATGACGGCGCGCGCGGCTGGCTGCTGGGCGAGCTGCACAAGGGCATGCGCGCCATGTTCACCATGATGAACGAGGCGCGGCTTGGCGTGGGCCTGCAGGGCTATGCCGTAGCCGAGGCAGCGTACCAGAACGCGGTCGCCTATGCCCGCGACCGGCTGCAGGGGCGCGCGGTGACGGGGACCGAAACCCCCCAAGGCCCCGCCGATCCGATCATCGTTCACCCGGACGTGCGGCGGATGCTGATGGACCAGCGGTCCTTTCTGGAAGGCGCGCGCGCGCTGGCCTTCTGGGGCGCGCATATGATCGATCGCGGCCATAATGGCGATGCGGCGGCCGAAGGTCTGGTGTCGCTGCTGACCCCCGTCATCAAGGGCTTTCTGACCGACAAGGGCTTCGAGGGCGCGGTGCAGGCCCAGCAGGTCTTCGGCGGGCACGGCTATATCGAGGAACAGGGCATGTCGCAGTTCGTGCGCGATGCCCGCATCGCCATGATCTATGAGGGCGCGAACGGCATTCAGGCGCTGGATCTGGTCGGCCGCAAGCTGGCGCAGGACGGCGGCAGGCATGTCCTGGCCTTCTTCGAGATGGTCAAGACGTTCATCAAGGAAAACGAGGGAAATCAGGCGCTCAAGGCTGATTTCCTCGACCCTCTCAAGACCGCCAGCAAGGATCTCCAGACCGCCGCCATGTTCTTCATGGAACGCGGCATGAAGAATCCGAATGATGCGCTGTCCGGCAGCTATGACTTCATGCATCTGTTCGGCCATGTCGCGCTGGGGCTGATGTGGGGGCGCATGGCGGTGGCGGCGCAGGCCGCGCTGGACGCGGGGACCGAGGATGCCGCCTTTCATCAGGACAAGCTGACGACCGGGCGCTATTACATGAAGCGGCAGTTGCCGATGACCGCGACGCATCTGGCCCGCATCCGGTCGGGGGCCGAGCCGGTGATGGCGCTAGCCGCGGACCGGTTCTGACATGACGAACGTCCCCGCCTGCGGCACGGCTGCAATGCCTCCGGCGGGGATATTTGGACAAGGAAGAAGGCGGCAGGCGGCGGCCCCGACCCGCGCGGCCATGGGCAAGGCGGGGGCCAGGGCTTTCTCCCTTGACGGTCATCGGCTTCCCGGCCTGTACCGTGCCACCGGGTATGGACGGCAAACAGTCAACAAGCCGTTTCCGTCGTCCGCTCTTCCTTCCTTGCGGAAATATCCTGCGGGATCGTCGTATACGACGATGGGGGCGCACAGCCCTCCGCTGCCCGCGCACCCAGTTGATCGGAGGACCGAATGACCGACGCCTATATCTATGACGCCGCCCGCACCCCGCGCGGCAAGGGCCGCCCGGACGGCAGCCTGCACGAGGTCACCTC
>CALLYR010000397.1 GCA_937859005.1 uncultured Paracoccus sp.
AAGCCCCACGCGCAGCCGCTCGACCGGGCGGCCGCCCGGCGCATGGGCGGCGCCGTTCAGGACCACGTCGCAGCGCGGCTTGCGAAAGGCGAAATCGCTTTCCCACATGGGCGCGGAAAAGCCGGGCGCGCCGGTATATTCGTCGGCCATCACCAGCGGACGATGGGTTTCCAGAGGAATGGGCGGATCGCCCTCGCGGTCGGGAAAGGCGAAGCTGCCCTTGACGGTCAGCGTCATGAAGCTGCGGCCGGCCATGTCCATGCCCGATCCCATCTGATGGGGAAAGCGGGTCTGGTCGAGGATCTGCACGGGATGTCCTCAGTCGAACGCATAGGCAAAGCCGTCCGGCCCGCCCGTGACCGTGACCCGGCCGATGGCGCGGCCCTCCAGCCGGGCCTCCAGCACGCGGCGGCTGAGTTCGGGCAGCAGGGTCCCGGTCAGGATCGCGTCGATCATCCGGCCGCCCGATTCCACCTCGGTGCAGCGGGCACGGATCTGCGCCATCACCCCCGCGCCGATCACCAGTTCGGCCCCATGCGCGGCCGACAGGCGGCGGGCGATGGCGCGCAGCTTGTGGGTGGCGATGGTTTCGATCATCGCGTCCGACAGCGGCAGATAGGGGATCGTCACCAGCCGCCCCAGCAGCGCCGGGGGAAAGACCTTCAGCAGCGGCGGGCGCAACGCGGCCGACAGCCGGTCGATCCCGGCTGCCGTACGCCCGGCATCCGTCAACGCCATGATCTCGTCGGTGCCGACATTCGAGGTCATCAGGATCAGCGTGTTGCGGAAATCGATCCGCCGTCCCTCGCTGTCGTCCAGCGTGCCCTTGTCGAACACCTGAAAGAAGATCTCGTGCACGTCGGGATGGGCCTTTTCCACCTCGTCGAGCAGGATTATCGAATAGGGGCGGCGGCGCACCGCCTCGGTCAGCACGCCGCCCTTGCCATAGCCGACATAGCCGGGCGGCGCGCCCTTCAGGGTCGAGATGGTATGCGCCTCCTGGAACTCGCTCATGTTGATCGAGATCAGGTTCTGCTCGCCGCCGTAAAGCGCATCGGCCAGGGCCAGCGCGGTTTCGGTCTTGCCCACGCCCGAGGGACCGCAGAGCATGAAGACGCCCACCGGCTTTTCCGGCGCGCCAAGGCCCGCGAGACCCGTCTGGATGCGGCTGGCGATGGCCTCCATCGCGTGATCCTGGCCCACGACCCGCTCGGCCAGAACTGCGGCCAGACCCAGCGCGCGTTCGGTCTGGCTGGCCAGCATCCGGCCTACGGGTATCCCGGTCCAGTCCTGCACGACCGCCCCCACCGCCAGCCGGTCCACCGATGGCAGGATCAGCGGCCGCTCGCCCTGCCGTTCGGCCAGTTCGGCCATTTTCCGGCGCAGAAGCGCGAGGCGCGCGGCGGGGTCCGGTGCAGCGGGGTCCGGCGTATCGGGGACGGCGCCTTCGGCGGGCAGAGCAGGAGCGGCCGGGGCTTCGGTCGGCACCAGCGAGGTGTCGATCGAGGTCGGCGCCTTGGCGAGGCTCGCCATCACGGCGAGC
>CALLYR010000398.1 GCA_937859005.1 uncultured Paracoccus sp.
AACGACGCCGCCATCGCCGCGCAGATGTGGCAGCAGGAACCGGAACGGCGCGCCGAACTGGCGGGTGTCATCGAGGCGCATCTGTTCCTGGCCTTCGGTCCGCTGTCGGATGGGGAACTGGCGCTTCTGACCTCGGAACTGGCGCGGCCTGGCCAGCGCCGTCTGGCAGGGATCGTGGCTCGGGGGATCGAGGCCGCACGGGTCGATCTGTCGCGCGCCCTTGGTCGCGCCCTGGCCCGGCAGCAACGGGAAATGGGTCGTTGAGCGAGCGCGTCACGGTCGCGGGACCGCTGGCCCATGCTGCGCTGGCGCAGGTGCTGGGGATCGAGGGTCCGTCCCGGCGTCTGCCCGGCCGGCTGACCGGGGGCCTGCGTGCAGGCATCGTCCGCGACGACTGGCCGACCCTGGACGACGTGCCGGGGCAGTGGTTTGTGGCGACGGATACGCAGTGGACGCCGCAACTGCGCCGCTATGCCGAGATCATGGGCTTGCAGGCGCGCAACATCGGCGGGGTGCCGGTGCTGGGCCTGGCGTCCCCCGGCACAGAGGCGGGACAGCAGCATGGCGAATGGCCGGCGGCGCTGGCGGCAGAAGTGGCGCGCGACCTGCTGGCCCAGCCCGCCGAGCGGCCTGCCGCCGAGATTGCGCAGCGTCTGCCTCGTCTCGCGGCCTGGGCTGCCTCGCGACTGCGCGCGCAGGCCGAACGCGGGGCTCCGCTGCCGCCCGGCCCGCCCGCCGCCGATCGCGTGCGGGTCGAGGCGAGGCGCGAACCCTACGCCCATTACTTCGCGGTCGAGGAACGGCGGTTCCGCCACCGCCTGCACCGCGGCGGCTGGTCGGACCCGGTGGAACGTGCGGTGTTCGTGTCCGGCGATGCTGTCGTCGTGCTGCCTTGGGACCCCGTGCGCGACCGGGTGCTGGTGGTCGATCAGTTCCGTGCGGGACCCGCCGTTCGCGGCGACGGCCAGCCCTGGATCCTTGAACCTGTCGCAGGCCGCATCGATGCGGGCGAGACCCCCGAAAGCACCGCCCGGCGCGAGGCGGACGAGGAGGCGGGGCTGACGCTGGACCGGCTGTTCCCGGCACCGGCCAGTTATCCGTCGCCCGGCATGGTTGCGGAATTCATGTATGCCTTCGTGGCCATCGCGGACCTGCCGGACGGCGTGACCGGCGTGAACGGGTTGGAAACCGAACACGAGGACATCCGCAGCCATCTGATCGCGCGGGCCGAACTGACGCGGATGGCGCTGGACGGCCGCATCGTCAGCGGGCCGCTGCTGCTGCTGGCGCTGTGGCTGGACCGGCAGGCCGACGGCCTGCGCGCCGAACTGGCGGCTGACGAGGCACCCTCCGGGTCGTGACCGCCGCGGGGTTGTCGGACCGCCCGCAGGCTGGTTTAACCGGCGGGAACAAGAAAGGCTCGACCATGCGCAACTGCCCCGATCTTGCCGCGGCCATCGGCAACACCCCCATGATCCGGCTGCGCCGCGCATCCGAACTGACGGGTTGCGAGATCTGGGGCAAGGCCGAATTCATGAACCCCGGCCAGTCGATCAAGGACCGCGCGGCGCTGTATATCATCCGCGACGCCGTCGAGCGGGGCGCGCTGAGGGCCGGCGGCACCATCGTCGAGGGCACCGCCGGCAACACCGGCATCGGGCTGGCGCTGGTCGGCGCCTCGATGGGCTATCGGTCGGTGATCGTGATCCCGGAAACGCAAAGCCAGGAAAAGAAGGACATGCTGCGCTTGGCGGGGGCGGAACTGGTCGAGGTGCCGGCCGCGCCCTACAGGAACCCCAACAACTATGTCCGCTATTCCGGGCGGCTGGCGCAGGCGCTGGCGGAGACGCTGCCGGAGGGCGCGATCTGGGCCAACCAGTTCGACAACATCGCCAACCGCCGCGCGCATGAGGAAGGCACCGGCCCCGAAATCTGGGAACAGACCGGGGGCCGCGTCGATGGCTTTGTCTGCGCCGTGGGGTCGGGGGGCACGCTGGCGGGGGTCGCGCTGGCGTTGCAGCCCAAGGGCGTCAGGATGGGTCTGGCCGATCCCGAGGGTGCGGCGCTGCACAGCTTTTATACCTGCGGCGAATTCGACAGCCCCGGCAATTCAATTACCGAAGGCATCGGGCAGGGGCGGATCACCGCCAATCTGGAAGGCTTCACCCCCGATTTCAGCTGGCGCATCCCGGACGCCGAGGCGCTGCCGGTCATGTTCGACCTGCTGGAACACGAGGGCCTGTGCCTGGGCGGATCGTCCGGCGTGAACGTCGCGGGCGCGATCCGCATGGGCCGCGAAATGGGGCCGGGCCATACCATCGTCACGGTGCTGTGCGATTACGGCAACCGTTACCTGACGAAACTGTGGAACCCCACCTTCCTGCGCTCCAAGGGCCTGCCCGTGCCGCACTGGATGGAGCCTGGCCCCCCGGCTTTGCCCGACGTGACCGAAGGTTGATTCCATGACCAGCCTGCGCCTGCCTGCGATGGCCCATGGCCTGATCGGATTTGTCCTCGTCCTGTGGCTGGTGCTGGCGCAGGCCGCCCTGGCCCAGAACGGGGCC
>CALLYR010000399.1 GCA_937859005.1 uncultured Paracoccus sp.
GATCAGCGTCCTCCGCTGCCCCCGCAAGCCCGGCGATGCGGTCCGACCCCATGGCCCAGGTATCGAGGTTGAACGATTCCCGCCCCGTCGCCGCCGCATGAAAGGCCGGGTCGATATAGTCGGGGCCGTTCTTGAACGGCTGCACCGCCAGCCCCTGCGCCCGGAAGGCTGCCATCAGCCCCAGCGCGACGGTGGTCTTGCCCGTGCGGGAAGCGGGCGCCGCGACGATCAGGCCCGGCGTCATTCCGGGAACCGCGGCGCAGTGCCGACCGGGCGGAAGCGGCGGTCATAGTCGCCCGCATACAGGCGGCTTTCGTCGAAGCCCTCCTGCGCCAGCGCATGGCCCACGAGGATCAGCGCGGTGCGCTCGCCCTCGCCCAGCGCAGGGTCCAGCGTCGCAAGCGTCGCGCGGATGATGCGCTGGTCGGGCCAGCTTGCACGGAACACCACCGCCACCGGGCAATCCGCGCCGTAATGGGGCGTCAGTTCCGCAAGCACGCGATCCAGCACATGCACCGACAGGTGGATGGCGAGCGTCGCCCCCGTGGCCGCGAAGACTGCAAGCCGCTCGCCCTCGGGCATGGCCGAGGCACGGCCCGAGGTGCGGGTCAGCACCACCGACTGCGCGACGCCGGGCAGCGTCAGTTCCGCCCCCAGCGCGGCCGCGGCGGCGGCAAAGGACGGCACCCCCGGCGTCACGTCACAGGGGATGCCCAGGTCCCGCAGCCGCCGCAGCTGTTCTCCCATCGCCGACCAGACCGACAGGTCGCCCGAATGCAGCCGCGCGACATCATGGCCCGCCGCATGCGCGGAAACGATTTCCGCGATAATCTGATCGAGGGAAAGCGGCGCGGTGTTCACGATGCGCGCGCCGGGCGGGCAATGGGACAAGAGCGCCTGCGGCACCAGCGATCCGGCGTAAAGGCAGACGGGCGAGGCCGCGATCAGGTCGCGCCCGCGCAGGGTGATGAGGTCGGCGGCGCCGGGGCCTGCGCCGATGAAATGGACGGTCATGCGGATGCTCCTGTCATGGGGCGCGGCTTTGGGAAAGCGGCGCGCCTTTCGGCCCTGCGCTGGCCGGAAAGGGCTGGCCGGGCCGGTCTCCGGGCGCTTGCGGGCGGGAAATGTCTGCCTGCGCGATGGCGCAGGTGGCGCTGCGGTCGGGCGAGACCACGCGCCGCGTCGTGATCCGTGCGCCGGGACCGGCGGCGGCAAGGGCCACCGCTTCGGCCACGCTGCCGGTACCGTGCGCGGCACGGCTGCGGCGGGATTGCGTGGGCGTGGCGATGCCCGCGACGGCGG
>CALLYR010000400.1 GCA_937859005.1 uncultured Paracoccus sp.
TGTTTCTGGACGGCGAGGATGTGTCGGGCCTCGACCCCTGCGCGCTGCGCCGGGCGGTCGCCGTGGTGCCGCAGGCGCCGATGCTGTTCCGCGGCACCCTGCGCGACAATCTGCGGCTGGCCGACCCCGCGGCGGACGACGGCCGGATGTGGACGGCGTTGCAGGATGCGGGGCTGGCGGAAAACGCGCGCGGGGGGGGGCAGGCGCTGGATCTGCCCATCGAGGAGGCGGGCCGCAACCTGTCGGGGGGCGAACGCCAGCGCATCGCGATTGCCCGCGCGCTGCTGCTGCCCTTCCGCGTGCTGGTGCTGGACGAATGCCTGTCCGAGGTCGATGCCGACACCGCCCGCGCCGTTCTGGCCGCCGTCACGGCCCGCCATCCGGGGTGCACCCTGATCGTGATCGCCCATGCAGGCCCCGCGCGCGAGATGCGCTTCGATCAGACCGTGACGCTGGCCCCCGACCCTGCCTTGCGCAATTCGCGCGGCGAGGCGCCGAACCAGCGCGCAAAGGCGCGGGAGAACGCCGTATGATCGGAATAGCCCAGCCGCAGCGCGATCTCGATCATCGGCATGTCGGTGCGCACCAGCAGGGCGTGTCCGATGTTGCGCCGGCACAGCTCCGTCAGCTCCTGAAAGGACGTGCCCTCGCAATCCAGCTGCCGCCGCAGGGTCCGGTGCGACATGCCCATCGCCCGCGCGATGGCATCCTGATCGGTGGGCAGATGGCCCATCCGGTCCAGCAGCATCTGCACGACCCGGTGGCTGGCCGGCTGGCGCAGCCAGGCCGCGCGATGCTGACGGTCCAGCGACTGCACGGTCTTCCTGAAGTCCGCGTCCTCCTCGGCTGCCGCCGCAGGCACGGCACGCCGGTCCAGCAGGCGGACCGGGAGGCTGATGACATTGTCGTCGCCCTGCCGCAGCGGGCGGCCAAGATGTTCGGTGATGGCGCGCTGGGAACGCGGCGCCGCGACCTCCATCTGCACGCTCAGCGCGCGGTCCGCATCGGGGGCGAAACGGCGGACCATCCAGGCCACCAGCCCCA
>CALLYR010000401.1 GCA_937859005.1 uncultured Paracoccus sp.
ATAGATCAGCATCGAGCCGTGGCCCGCCGACAGGACGAAGCGGTCGCGGTCGAACCAGTTCGGGGCGGAGGCGTCGAATTTCAGATGCCGGCCCCACAGGACGGTCGCCACGTCGGCCATGCCCATCGGCATGCCGGGATGGCCCGAATTGGCCGCCTGCACGGCGTCCATCGACAGCACGCGGATGGCGCTGGCAAGGCTCCAGTGATCGGGGTCGGCAAGGCGGCGCGCTGTCAGGTCCATGGGAAAGGCTCCGGGCGGATGGGCATCTGGGGTCGGGGGCGTGATAGGCGCGGGGCCCTGCGGTTGCAAGCCGCCGCCCGCCGCCGTAAGCCTGCGGGCGGATGCGCGGCCCGCTGCGTTGCTACCTTTCACGGATTGCCGGAGTGGCCGATGCCCGACGAACCAGCCATCCTGGGTTTCCGGCAGGACCGGGTCGGCGCAAGGCTGATCTGCATCCTGAACGTGCTGCGGCTGGGGGCGCTGTTCGGGGTGCCGGCGCGCTTTGCCTGGCTGAGCCAGCCGGGCGGCCCCTATCCCGACCTTGCCGACCCGGCCGAGATCCTGTCGCGTGGCTTCATCAGGGATCATCTGCTGATCGTGGACGAAGCCCCGGACCGCGCGGGGCGCGAATCGCTTCCCCTTGCCGCCGCCGCCCTGCCGGTGGCGCAGATGGCGGAACTGCTGGGGCAAGGAAAGCGCTGGTTCTGCGACGCGGCGTTCGAGATGCTGGCCTTTCGCGGCGAACGGGCCGCGGATGTCGCGGCGCAGACCGGGCGGCTGGTGGCGGACCTGCCGCTGGCCGGACCGCTGGCGCGGGCGCACCGCAAGGCGCTAGTGCGGCTGGCGCGGGTGGGCGACGAGACGCCGGTCGCGATTCATGTCCGGCGCGGCGACATCCTGGACGGCGATCCCTGGTCCTTTACCGCCTGGCCGTCGAAATACGTTCCCGACGAATTCTTTCGCGCCTTCATCGCCGGGACCATGGGACCGGTGGTGGCGTTTTCCGATACGCCCGAGGCTGTGCGCCATCTGGCGCAGGGCGATCCGCGCATCGTGCCGGTGGGGGATCTGATCGACGATGCCGGGCTTTCGACCGTTCAGCGCGACGTGCTGGAACTGCTGCTGATGGCGGGCTGCAGCAAGGTGGGCGCCCCCGATTCCAGCGCCTTTTCACGCGCGGCCCAGGTGGTGGGGGGCGTCAGGGTGGTGCCGCTGCCCGCCGGGCTGCCCAATGCCGAACGGCTGGCGGCCTTCGATGCGCTGCTGGGCCGGGCGATGTCGGCGCCCGGCAGCTTCCTTGCCCCCGGCGACCGGGCGCAAAGCCTGCACCATGCGGCTGCCCATGCGGGCACCACGGGGCGGGGGGGCGAACTGGTCGCCGCCTGCGGCGACGATCATGCGCTGCTGGACCGGTTTCCCTTTCTGATGGGCACGCTGGCGGTGCTGGCGGTGCGCAGCGGCCAGACCGGGCGCGCGCTGGACCTTGCGCGGCGGATGCCGGGCAACGATCGGCTGCAGCGGCGCGACCTGATCATCGGCGAACAGGTCGGACTGGCCGCCCGCGTACTGGAAAGCCCGGACGCCCCCCCGGACGCGGTCGAGGCAGAGTATCTGTTCGATCTGTTCGTCGGCCGGCGCGCCAACGGGCTGCTGATGCCATGGCTGGGCGGGCTGATCCTGGGCCGCGCAGGCGCCGCGGCCCGGTCCCTGCGGCTGACCCCGGAGCTGGTGCGGCGGCTGGCCGGGACCGCGCCGCAGGACAGTGGGAACAGCCCCGCCCAGCCCGCCGAGGTTCCCCCGTGGATCGCGCAACTGGGCTGGGTCGAACTGGTCGAAACCCCCGGCGTCCTGCAGCAGCTGCGCCACTGGCCTCCGGCCGCGCGCAAGCTGGCCCCCGCGGCCGCCGTGCTG
>CALLYR010000402.1 GCA_937859005.1 uncultured Paracoccus sp.
AACATCGCCTCGGCCATGCCCAGGGCGGGCTGCAGCCCCGCCGATGAGCTGCGCGTCCGCCATATCCTGCCCGATGCCGCCGATTTCACCGCCTGCGAGCCGGCCTTGCGGAACGTCTCCGGCGATATCCGCCCCGCTGCGGCAATGGTGCGGCGGGCCTCCCCGATCCTCGGATGAAGATCGAGGTAACGGGCCGCTGCCGGTCGCCCGGCGCGGGCGGCTGAGGGCTCCGGTCCTGCCGCGCCCTTTGCGGCCTTGTGGTGCTGCCTGTGCACGGGAACCGTGCCCGTGCCCGTGCCGGCGCTGTCGCCCGCAACTGCCTTCCCCCGTCTGGCCCAGGCTCTGCCGGGTGCCCTGCCCGGCAGGCGCGGGCCTTTGATCCACACCGCTTCGTGAGGGAACAGGCAGTGCGGGCGCACGTTCCCCCTGTCCATCAGGACGGCGGGCGATCACGGGCCGCACATCACAAGGTGATGCGGCCGGCGGCAAGGCCGCGCGTATGATTGCCCTATCCGCAAAAAGCAGGACGCGAGAGTGACGATGGCTGTGAACGCAACCACCTATGCCGCTTCGGGCCGGATCGACACCGGAACCACCCGGAGCGGTTCGATCTCCTTTGCCGGGGAATACGACACCTATACCACGACCCTGATCGAGGGGCTGACCTATTCGGCCGCGGCCAAGGGCGCCTCGTCAGGCAACGGCACGCTGTACGACCCGAATATCGCGCTGTATGACCGCAACGGCACCCGTCTGCTTGACAACGACGACGTGACGCCGGGGTCCAATCGCGACGGTGTCATCACCTTCAGGATCGGCGCGGGCGGGACCGACCTTTACACGCTGGGCGTGGGCGAGACCGGCAACAACGCCACCGGCAGCTATCGGCTGACGCTGTCGGCGGGCTATGCCACGGGCGCCAACGACAGCGTGACGGGCACCGGCTATAATGACGCGATCAACGGCATGAACGGGAACGACCGGATCTGGGGCATGGGCGGGCACGACAACCTGCTGGGCGCCGCCGGCAACGACTGGCTGATGGGCGGCGGCGGGGCCGATGTGCTGCAGGGCGGCGTGGGCGCGGATGTGCTGCGCGGGCAGGGCGGCAACGACGTGCTTTACGGAGCGCATGGCGCGGACGATCTGTATGGCGGGACCGGGGCCGACCGCTTCGTGTTCTATTCGCATACCGATTCGAATGCGGCCAACGGTATCGACGTGATCGCCGCAGCGGACGGCGCCATTGCCTTCGAAGGCGTGGGCGTGACTGGCGGTGACCGCATCGACCTGTCGGGGATCGACGCCAATCTGGGCGTGGCCGGAAACCAGGCCTTCGTGTTCAGCACCTCGCATGCGGCGGGCACGCTGTCTCTGCTGGAATCGGGCGGCCAGACGATCCTGCAAGGCCATGTCAACAACGACGGGGTCGCGGATTTCACCCTGGCGATCGCCGATGGCGCCACTACGCCCTACGCCTACAGCGCCGACGAATTCATCCTGTGATCCCCGGCCGGGGCCTGCGGATCGCCGCGGGCCCCGGTCAGACCGCCACGAAGCGGCGCCCCTCGAAGCCCATCAGCCGGCCGTTCGAGATGTCGTGCCACAGCCCGTGCAGCGTCAGTTCGCCCTGTTCGACCTCCTTGGCGATGAAGGGAAAGGTCATCAGGTTTTCCAGCGAGATCAGCACCGCCTCGCGTTCCAGCGCGTGGATCTGATCGGCTTCGGGCAGGTCCTTGATCCGTTCGTAGCCGGGGCGCAGGATGTCCATCCAGCGGCCGACGAAGCTGGTCTTCTCCTCCAGTTCCGGGGCATGTCCCGAACACATCGCGTGACATCCCTCGATGCCGCCGCAGCGGCTGTGGCCCATCACGATCACATGCGCGACCTTCAGCGTCTTGACCGCATATTCGATTGCGGCCGAGGTGCCGTGCTGTTCGCCGTCGGGCGCATAGGGCGGCACCAGATTGGCGATGTTGCGGTGGATGAAGAATTCGCCCGTATCCGCTCCGAAGATCGAGGTGACATGGACGCGGGAATCGCAGCAGGAAATCACCATCGCCCGCGGATGCTGCCCTTCCTCGGCCAGACGGCGGTACCAGGCGCGATTGTCCGCGAATGCCGTGGCGTGCCAGCCATGATAGCGCTGGACCAGATACTGCGGCAGGGGGCGGGCGATATCCATGGCAAACCTCGACAGCAGGGGACTTCCGGCGATCTGAATAGAGAGGCGGCCGCTAAAGTTCGAGCGATTTGTGCCGTGCGGCGTAACGAAATCTTGACGCCGCATGCGGATGCTGGGGCATGGCGCGGACAGAGGGGGATAACGGTGCGGACAAGGGACAGCCTTTCGATTCTGACGGTCGAGGAACAGGTGCGCGTGGACGGGCAGCGGCTGCACGACATCGTGGACGAACTGGGCGAAAGTGCTGCGCAGAACGTGATCGGGCTTGCGCTGGAACATCTGGCGCAGGCGCTGACCGATGCCCATGCCGCCGGGCAGGGCGGGGACATGGCTTTGCTGGCCGCGCAGGCAGATCGCCTGTCGCGGCTGGCGTGGCAGGTGGGGCTGGTCACGCTGGAGGGGGTTGCGGTGGATGTCGGCGACTGCGCCGGGCGGGGTGACCGCACCGCGCTGGCCGCGACGCTGGCGCGGCTGATGCGGGTGGGCAACCACTCGCTGACCCTGATCTGGGACGATACCCCGGTCAGCTGAGGCGCAGGCGCGAATCGGCATCCGCCAGCGCGCGGACCCAGGCGGATTCAGCCGCGAAATCATGGGGCACCTGCGCCGCCGTGCGCCGCCCCGACAGCGACTGCGACGCGAAGAAGTCGAATCCGTAAAGCGTCAGCCCCCCCACGGATGCGCGCAGGATCAGATCGATCAGCATGGCGCCGGTCGTGGGCGGGGCACCCAGCCGGCGGGCAAGCGTCGCATAGTCGCCCAGCGGATGCAGATGGAATCCGGGGCTGCGGGCGGTGGCCCAGTTCAGCCGCTTGCGTTTCGGCGACATCCACAGGATGCGCGCGGGGTGCAGCCGCGCCCGGTCGGCATCGGGCAGGCGCACCGCCAGCCCCAGCCAGTCGGTGCGGGTCCCGTGGCTTTCGGACGCCGGCATCGGCGCGCGGTTGATCCGCACGACCAGATCGGCCGCGTCGATGGCGGCGCCGTGGCGCTGCTCTGCCAGCGCGCGGGCATTGCCGACCAGCGCCACCCGCCGGCCCGCCAGATCGGCCAGCAGATCGCCCTGCGGCACAGACAGGCTTGCCAGCGTCCCTTCGTCGCGCATGAGCCGTGCCAGATGAAACCGCAGCGGCGTCATGCCAGCAGCCGGCGATAGACCTGAACGATGGCGCGGGCCTCGGCTTCGATGTCGTGGCGGGCGGCGCGTCCGGCAGCCACGCGCCCCGCATCGTCGGACAGCCAGCGGTCCATTGCCGCAATCAGCGCATCGGCGTCGCCGCGCGGGATCAGCGTCCCGGTCTCGCCGTCGCGGATCAGCGTCTCATAGGCGCCCGCACGGCTGGCGATCACCGGCACGCCGCAGGCCATCGCCTCCAGCGGCGTCAGGCCAAACCCTTCCCAGCGCGCGGGCGCGGCGAACAGGTCCATCGCCTGATAGTGGCGCACCACCTGTTCCCACGGGATTTCGCCCAGAAACCGGATGCGGTCGCCCAGACCCGCCGCTTGCGCCTGCGCGATCAGCCCGTCGGCGAATGCGCGGTTGTCCGGGGTGATCCGGCCGGTCAGGATCAGTTGCGCGCGCGGATGCCGGGGAAAGACGCGCAGCGCCGCGTCCACCAGCAGGTCCACGCCCTTCTGCGCCCGCACCCGCCCGAAGCAGCCGACCAGCACCGCGTCCCGGTCCAGCCCCAGGACGCGCCGCAGGGCCGCGCGGTCGGGGGCGGGGCGGAAGACCGTTGTGTCGACCCCGTGCAGGATCACCGTGGCGGGGCGTTCCAGATAGCGGGCCGCCTGCGGCGAGGTCGCGATCAGCCCGTCCTGCCGCCGGATCAGCCAGCGGGTGAGGCCGGTGTGCCGCCGTTGCGCCGCGCTGGTGAACAGCAGCCTGTATCTGCGCCGCAGGACATGCCGCAGCACCAGCCCCAGCGCCATTTCCGTATTGCGCCGTGCGTGCCAGACCCGCCAGCGGTTCCGCGGCAGGGTGGCCGCACGGGCCAGCGGGATATGCGGCAGTTCGGGCGGCAGGCCGGGGCCGGTCGCGACGATCCCGATCATCCGCGCCTGCACGGGGATCAACCGCACCACCGTCGCCGTCACCCCGGACAGGCGGCGTTTGAGGTTGGGGGCGACCACCTCGATCTCAGCCATCCTGCGCCTCGGGGGTCAGCAGATACAGCGCCAGCCCGAACGCCATCGGCACCAGGAAGAACAGGAACAGCAGGGAAAACGCCTGCGCGGGCGCGCGCCCCTCGCTTGCCGCGGCAAAGACGGGGCGCGAAGCGAACTGCATGATGCCCACCCCTCCGATCGACACCATGTTCAGCAACGTGACCCCCCGTCCCACCAGATGGGCGGGCAGGAAGGCGCGGCCGTGCGCCATCACCAGCGCGTAATTGGTGCCGGTCAGCCCGATCAGTCCCAGCAGCACGACCGCCAGTCCCAGCCCCTGCGCCGGCCACAGCCACAGCCCGGCCAGGGTGGCCACCGCCAGCACATGCCCCCAGATCGCCGTGCGCCGGGCCGACCCGATCCACCGCGCCACGGGTCCCGCC
>CALLYR010000403.1 GCA_937859005.1 uncultured Paracoccus sp.
GTCGGGCAGTGACTGGCTGTCGGGCCGGACCACCGCGCCGCCGCCGACCAGTTGGCGCCCCGGCGATTCCATGCCCCGCGATGCCGAACGGCGCCGTTCCACGAATCCCGCCTTTCAGGAAAAGCCCCCCGTCGCCACCACCGGCGCGGTCCCCCCGGTCGGCGTCACGCGCCTGTCCGAGGGCAATCCCGACGCCAAGGGCACTCTGGCCGCCGCGCGGGCGGGCCTGCCCTGCGACCTGTGGCGGACGGCATCGGCGGACGAACTGGACGCCGCCATTGCCGCGCAGGCCCCGCGCCTGCCCGCGATGCGCGAATTGCTGGGGCGGATGCTGACCGCGCAACTGGACCCGCCCGCCGGCAGTCCCGCGGGCCAGGAAGGACGGCTGTTCCTGCGCCGCGTGGACAAGCTGATCGAACTGGGCTGGATCGACGCGGCCCAGGGCCTGCTGCAAGCGGCCGGACCGGGCGATCCGCAGCGGTTCCGCCGCCGCTTCGACGTGGCGCTGCTGACCGGCGAAGATACCGCCGCCTGCGACGATCTTTCCCGCCGGCCCGGTCTGTCGCCCGATCTGGCCGCGCGCATCTATTGCCTGGCGCAGGCTGGCGACTGGCCGGCGGCGGCGCTGGCGCTGCATGGCGGCAAGGCCAGCGGCCTGGTCCCGGCCGAAACGGCGGCGCTGCTGGAACGCTTTCTCGACGACAGCTCGGCCGATGCCGCCGAAAGCGTGATCCCGCCGACCAAGGTGACGCCGCTGGATTTCACCCTGCACGAGGCGATCGGCGAGCCGCTGTCCACCGCCGAACTGCCACTGCCCTTCGCGTGGAGCGACCTGCGCAGCACCGGCGGCTGGAAGGCGCGGCTGGACGCGGCCGAACGGCTTGCGCGCGCCGGGGCAGGCGGCGGCGAGATGCTGGCGCAGGCCTATCTGGAACAGAAGCCCGCGGCCTCCGGCGGGGTCTGGGACCGCACCGCCGCATTCCAGCGGCTGGCAGCGGCGCTGGAGGCAGGCGACGCGCGGGCCGTTTCAGCCGAACTGCCGGGGACGCTCGATCTGTTCGCCCAAGCCGATCTTGCCCCGGCGCTGGCCCGCGCAGTGGCGGACCGGCTGCCCGGCACAGGACTGGACGGACCTGCCGCACAGGCCGCCGCACGGCTGCGCCTGTTGGCCGGGCTGCCGGTCGAAGCGCCGGACACCCTGCCCGAGGTCGAGGCATGGCTGGCCCGTCTGGCAGCAGGCACGCCGTCCGACCCCGCCCCCCCCCC
>CALLYR010000404.1 GCA_937859005.1 uncultured Paracoccus sp.
CTCGGATTACACCGGCTGCGCCGATGAAATTACACCACGCCCGTGGACGCTACCGTGAAATGCACGGCGCCGGAGTAGCGCCGAATCCTCTGGAGCGATCCCGATCTCGGCGAGGGTCATTTGCGGGATCCCATCCACGCGAGGCGTTCATGAGAGGACATGGCCGCCCAGGTTTTGCGCGCGTCATCTGCGGTCATCCTCCCTGCCGTGATCAGGTCCGCAATTACCCATGCTGATCCAATCGGTGGCCTGGTCCTGCGCGTGCAACCAGCCGAACCATCCGTCGAGGACGTCCAAAACATAGGCCGCCTGCAAGCTGGCCTCGCCCAGATACCCCTTCCGAGTGTCAGCCGGGCGCACGGCATCCATGATCAATCGAGCCCGGAGGCCACGAACCGCGGCGCACTGCTCTGGGCTACCGGTTAGCGCCGGCAGAGTGAACTCCCGCTCGATGCCCTCGAAATGTCGCCAGATCTCGCACGGCTCGGCGTAGATCTTCTGCAACCTGCGGCCCGTGTCCCGACGGTCCGCAGCCACGAGCTGATGGCTGCCGGTGTGTCCGCAGCCCCTCCTGATGGTGTGCCGTTCGCTCGGCCTCTGGTTCTCTCCCTGCCCAGGAAGCGTTGGGCTTGCGCTGCTTCCTGAACTGGAAGCAGGGCCTCGTGGTCCTGCCCGGGAACGCCCAACGCACTTTCACCAGAATATCTTCGAAAAGTCGTTCGATGCCTGAGTATGTGCTATTTCCGCAATATCAGCGACCTGGCGCGTTCGTACTCCATTGCCGCTCGAGTTGCAGCAAATCGTTCGATCCGCTCGTGGGCGGCTTCGGTCGCGCGCCAATGCTGCTCTTCCATCGCGAACTGCCGCACCGCGCATCGGCGGAGATAGCCGGCATTCCAGTTCGACGGACGATCAGCGGCAGTCTCGGAAATCGACCGCAATTCCTCGTCAGTTCCGAACATGAACGGTCGGCCAGCGCGCGTCGCTTCCGACCAGTTGCGGACATGCGCGAGATATATCCGCTCGACAGCATAGCGCAGAGCAACAAGCCGATTATCGAATGGGTTCAGTCGCAACTGTGGATGATCACCATCCTGACGCCGCCCGCCAGCTTCCTGGTCGGGAAATCCTCCTCCGGCGCCTCCACCTCGCAGCGAGTGCATGCCTTGTACCAGCGCCCGTTCTTCCAGACATGGCCGCAATTGCGATGACGGATTCGATGGCCTTCTGGAATCGGTCCGTATGCCTGCTCCCAGTTCCGCCGACGCTCCCGGATCAATCGGCTGTCGGCCTTGATCAACACATATCCATGATCCCCGACAAACCGCAGCATTCCATTCCCAACCTGCCATTACGGGAGGGAATTAGGTAAATCGCGATCAGGTCCGAAAATCGGATCGGGCGTCAGGTTGGCTCCGCTCCAGTTTCCAGAAATCCGTCCGGTAGCGGCCGCTGCAGTCCGCGCGCCTCGCTCCATGGAGCCGTCATCCACATCTCCCAGTCGTCCGGCTCCGCCAGGATCACCGGCATGGCCTTGGGGTGGATCGCCCCGACCTCGGCGTTGGGCGTGGTCGTCAGGAACGCGAACAGGTCATCGACCGTCTCTCCGTCCTTCACCTTGCGCACGGAGCGCCAGGCGCGTGTCTCCAGGCCGGCAAAGAACAATGGCCGATCCTCCGCCGGCTTGAACCAGACAGGCTTCCTGTCCGGCCCCGGCTCGGAGAAGGACGTCAGCGGCACCAGACAGCGATGCTCGGGGCCAAGCCATCTGCGCCAGTGCGGCGATCCGGTGTTGCGGATGTTGGTGACGCCAGGATCCCGTGCCGTCTTCATGTGCATTGGCGGCGTCGGCATCCCCCATCGCGCCATGGCAAGCTCTCGCACCCCCTCCTTGCCGTTGCGGACGATCGGCGCCTGCTGGTCAGGATAGATCCCCGGCAGAGGTGGCAGGTTGCCGGTCAGGTCGTGCATGGCGCGGGCGATCTCGCGGATTGCCTGCTGGCCGCGGGTCTGGCTGTAGAGGTTGCACATGCCCTCAGATCTCAGCCGGCAGCAATGCGCTGGGCGCCTGCTGAAGAGCAGCAAGGGTTTCTTTTCGCCGAGCCATCGTCTCGTGCCTCTCCTGGGCCTCGCGATCCTTGAAGAAGGATGCAGTGGGCGCCAGACGTTCCATAGCATCTTCCACTTCATCCAGCGAGACGCGGAAAAACTCCTTGCGCATGTTGGACATGTTGATCCTGCGATCTGCAAATTCCCTATGCAGGGCTGCCTCGAGTCCAGGCGCGTCTTCCGAATGGATCATGGCATGCGTATCGAAGGAGAACGGCACCCGCGCATCACCCAGTTCGCGAACCCGATCATCCGGATCGAGGCGACGGGTCAGGCCGCTCTTCACTACGTTTTCGCTGAGCAAACCCACGTTGGAGATGATGTAGACATACCCGCATTTCGTCATCTCGGCCATGGAGCGCGCTCGCTCGCTCGCTCGCGGCTTGTGCCGCGGCAAAGGGCTGCCTCCAGTTCCGCAACCTTCGAGGCATCTGCGTCTGCTTCGCTATGATCGCGCTCGGGGAGCAACTGGTATTTACGCTCCTCAGCCACTTCCTGCCAGAGGGCCAGTGACGGAAGCCCTGGTCTGACCTCTGCCGATCTCCATGAACGAGGGGATCGGGACATGAAGAAGCGCGAGGCAGCCATGACGCGGGCTTCAGGGCTCGCGTGGAGCTGGAAGCCGCAAGGGGCGAGGGCACCGCGGGCAGCCGCCTGCCCTGATCTACTTCAACAGCATCGAAACCGATCGGCAGGGGCAGGCAATGGCTTCAATCAGCCGGAAACCTCTCCAAGGATCGGGGAGCAGTTCAATCCGAAGGGCGTCGTCTGCTGAGGCAGCGGCTCCCGGCTGGAGCGTCGGCGACGTGAAAAGGCACCACACCGTATGGGCAACTGATCGACATGATCGGGTTCGGAACAACCACAACCGGACAGCGCGCCGACAGCTCGACCAGGTGAGTTGGACCCGATCCGCGCATCACCATACCGGCCCGCAGCATGTGACGCCGCAATCCATGAGACCTGACACATGTGCGCATCCGCTCACCGGTCCGGCCGGCCGACAAAACTTGTGCGTCGAAGGGCGCATCCACAGACGACCCTCCTGCCGCAAGGTTCCGATGTCACGAGTTTAACCGAGTACGTCCGCCACCGTTGCCTCCTCCTTTGTCGGCAGCGCGGACGTCTGTGGTCTTGCCGCCGGTTTCCAGGCCACCGAGGAACCTGCAGACTGCCGATTGCTCCTTCATCGGCAGCATCCTCAAGGCCACTCCGCCGACTCTCGGGAACCGAGAGCGGAAAGGGACCCGCCTGACTTTCATGATGACAGGTTTTCATGGCACCGCGTGGTTTCATCCGCACACCTCCTGCTCCTGCATTGCACAGGGCAAGAAGGTGTCCGGGCAGGCGGCAGGGCAGGGGGCGTGAGAGTGAAACCGGGCCGGTCAGCCTTTTCCCTCGTCTCCCGGCTGGCCGTCATGCTTGTTGTGTTGGCTTTCCTGGTTTTCCCCCCTGACCGCCGGATCGCCGTCCTCGCTTGCCAGGGGGGTGGGATCGTCGGGAAGATCGGTTTCGGTGATGCGGTCGCGCACGCTCCTGGGCGTGTTCAAATAGGGACGAGGGTCGAAGTCCTTGTCCGCATTACTCGTATCCACGCGCTTCTCGATGATCTGGCGCTGCTGCTGGTGGGTCTTGGTGCCGCTCATCACGGGCCTCCTTTGCATGGGTTCCCAAGGGCCGGGCTGCCGATCTGCACGGTTTCCCGCGGCCTTGGCGCGGAAACGTCCTTCCGCCTATTTGTTCTCGCGGCCCCTCTGCAGAGGATCGATGCCGCCCTCGGGGGTGGTGTCGTTCATGACATCTCCCTCGAAGGTATTCTCGCCGCCGATCTCCGGGTCCGACCGGTCGGCGCCCTTCGAACTGCCGATGCCGGGATCATTTCGCAGATCCGCGTCGGACGGCTGGTGGGTCTTGGGATGTTTGCTGGTCATCTGCTGCCTTCCTTTCCAGGGCTTGGCGATGCTGCCCGCAGGATCGAGGCGTTCGGCCTGATGGAGGGCCGATGCGACAGGCTCCTCGGGCGACCTGAGCCTTACCGGCTGCCGCTCTCTTGCGTCGTTACGTCATCGGCATCCGGGCGCTCGTCCGCCAGCTTTTCCCTGTCGACGGGACCGGGCTCGCCCGCACCCGCAGCATGGTTGCCCACATGTTCGTGATGCTGCTGCGTCTGGACGTGACGGGAATCCAGGCCGCGCTGTTCCGAATGGCGCGAGGTGTCGCGGTTCGACAGGATTTCGGTGCGCGGCAGGGCATCAAGTTCTTCCGGGGTCATTCCACCCGTGCCATCGCCCTTGCCCTGATCCTGCTGTCCCGCGCCGAACTTCTTGCTGCTTGCATTCGCCATGAGCTTTCCCCTGTCTGAGCCCGCAATTGCGCGGACGCCCGGGACCTCAACGAAAAGCGGCCTGCGATGTTCCCGTCCCAGTTGCGCGGTTGCCGCTATTTGCCCGGGACGGGGGCTTTCCGCTTCAGGTCGGGAATACCCGTCGGCCCGGGACTCGGGCGAAGGGGCTTTTCATGCGTCCGCTCTGAACGGTTCCATGATGGCCTTGTGCCGGGCAGCCTGTCGGGCGACCTCGGCGTCGCGTTCCTGCCGGGTCAGATTTGCCCAGGGTGCTGCGCTTTCGATCATGCCCAAGTCCAGCAGCCTGGATTGGATGGCGGCAAGATCGACCTCGCCGAACGAACTGCGGCCGGGCCGCCCGCCCGGCTGAAGCACCCAGTCGTTCACCAGGGCGTTGATCTCGGTCGCCTCCATCCCCTTGAATTCGCGCAGCTGCCTTTCAAGGTGGCTGCCGACAGGGGTGCTGCGCCGGGTGATGATGGCGACCTTCTGACCCGCATTGCCGACGTGGCCGACCATATGCACGGGCGAGCAGTCGGTGGCGATGATATGGGTTGCGGCCTTGTATCGGGCGATCTGATGGGCCGTCGTCTGCTTCTGGGGGTGATAGATTTCGTACCCTTCGGCGGCCAGATACGCCTCCAGCCGGGATTCGCCCAGGATGCTGCCCCGGTCGGGCGGCAGCCGGGAACGCGAGATATAGATTTTCCGTCCCCCTTCGGGCGCGATGTCATGGCCGGCCCAGCGGTTGACGTAATCGCGGAACCTGGCGCTGCCGCCGACGAGGTCGTTCATGCCGAATCCCTGCCGCGGCACCACCAGTTCCTCGACCCGGACCGGGGCGCTGACAAGACGGACGGGAATCCTGACGTTGAAGGCGTCGAATATCGCCTGATATCTGGCGAGCGCGTCGTCATAGGTGCCGATCACCTTCGGCGTCAGGATCAGGCTGTCCACCGGCGCGTCAAGATGATCCAGCGCCCAGACGCGGCTGAGCGTCTCGACGATGAAATGCCCGAAATGGCCATAGAAGACGCCCCCGAACAGATGCCGTCCGGCAAGCGTTTCGACCTGCTGACCCGGCAGCAGCGCAGGGGGGGCGTTGACCGGCGTGCGGCTGTCGGTCCAGTTGCGCGCGTTCTCGACGAATGACCCGTCTGCGGTCAGCACGCCCGAGGGCTGTTCGCGCCGCAGGATCTGGGGCTGCGGCGGAATGACCAGCGCGTCGCGGTGAATGGTGATGTCGTCGGCGACATCTTCCAGGTCAAGATGCATGGCGGCTTCCTGTCAGGGGGACATGGCGCGGGCAACGGGTGATCTGCGCCCGATGCGGGGCTTGGGTTCGCCGGTCTTCAAGGCAACGGAACCTGCCGGTCCTCTGTTTCCTGCGGCATGGTATCGCAGGGCGCTGGCCCGAATGGCGCATCCGCGGCCTGCCCGGCCAAGCCGCGTGGCATGTTGGGGCCGCCCGCATATCCCTCAGGCCGGTTCGGGCGTGGCGGGGGCGGTGGCCAGAAACTTGTCGAATCCGCACAGGGCCAGCCCTTCTTCCGTGAGGTAATCGAAATGCCGCGCGACCGCCTTGCGCAATTCATCGGGCGTGGCAGGGACCATGCCGCGCTTGCGCAGGACGCTGGCCTCGTGGCGCGGGGTGTCGTTGTCGCCGCGATGGGTCACGATATTGGGAAAGAACGGGTCCGTCACCGCCAGCAGGCGGTCGGGGATACGGAAATGCCCGAATTCGAAGACCGAGTTGCGGGGATGGCGGACGCTGGCTCCGGCGCTGAAGAACGGAACGGGCCAGTGATAGACCCCTTCGGTCGGGCCATCCAGGACGCAATAATAATTGGTCGAAAAGCTCAGCCCGAACATCGTGTTCTTCCACAGACCGGTGGCATGGCGGCGGGCGCGGCGGATGAATTCCTTCGATACGCAATCGTCGTCGTCCAGGCGGAACTGCAGCGTGTCGGCCAGCGGAATCGACAGCTCCTCCATCATCGCAAGCTGCGCTTCGGCGACATGCGTCGGCGGCAGGAAACGCAGCACCACCTGTTCGATGGGCGCGCAAAGCTCGATCAGCCGCTCGCGCCAGGGCAGGGGCATCCGGTCCGAGGACAGGACGATGAAGGTGAAATCCTGATCCGTCTGGGCGGCCATCGATTTCAGCGTCAGATGTTCGAAGGTCGCCAGCCGCGCCTCCAGCCGTTCGGGCGCAAACAGTTCGACCGCCTTTTCCCGATAGATCTGTTCCAGATTTTCGTCCGGCTGATTGCGATAGGCCTTCCAGTCCCCGCGTCCCAGCATCGAAAACCGGCAGACGCCGACGATGTTGATCTTGTTCTTGGCGGCCACGGTTTTCCTTTCCTGCGGCCGACAGTCGCCGTCCTGCCGCAGCATGCGTGTTCAATGGGCTTGAATGAATTCGGGCGCGGGGCAGCGGATCAGCGGTCCCCGGTTGACCTGCTCGGCCGCAGCCACAGCTGTGGCAAATCCGGTTTCGTCGGCCAATTCCCAGAAGGATGGATCGGAAATGAATCCCCCTTCCGCCAGCTTGCCGGCGACGGCGCGAAAATCCAGTTCGCCCCATGACAGATGATTTGCCGAATTCTGCCTTTCAGGAAGCCAGTCGGCCAGCAGTGCCTGGATCACCAGCGGCGGCTGTTCCATCACCGCCTCAAGCTGCCACGCGATATGCTGCCATGCGTGCGCGTTGCGGCGCAGGATGATGGCCGCGCGCTGGTCGGGGCGGGCGACGAAGCCGAAGACGTGAAAGGCGGAACTGTCCAGCCCCACCACATGGGTTGCCGCCTTGTAATGGGCCAGCTGTTTTTCCAGCGGCATCTTTTCCGGGTAAATGACAGAATAGCCCTGAGCGACCATGTTCCGTTCCAGCGCGGCCTCGTCGATGATGCCGCCCTTTCCGCCGAACCGGGTGCGCGAGATATAGATCCGTTCCGGCCCCTGGGCGGTGATCCTGTGCGACAGTTCGCGCAGCATTGCGCGAAACTCGGGTGTGCCGCGCGAGATCTTGCCCAGCCCGAAGCCCTGGCCGGGAACGATCAATTCCTCGACCTCGATCGGTTGGTCAACGACGCTGACGGGAACATCGACGCCGAACAGCCGGCAGGCGTCGGCCCGATATCCCGAGAATCCGGGCAGGGCGCCGTGCTTGGGCAGGAACAGGACGCTTTCGGCGCCGCTGCCCTTCAGCCCCCACAGGCGCGAAAGCGTCTCGGTCAGAAAATGGCCGAAATGCCCGTAATACATCCCGCCCCACAGATGGCGGCCGGACAGCCGCCGGGCAGGCTTTGGCCGCCGCGTCACCGCCATCGTCAGCCGCTCGCCCTCGCGCCAGTTGGCGCCATGCAGGCAGTCCCCGTCCGGCCCCAGGATGCCGCATTTCTGGAAATATCCCGGCCCGGCGGGAGGGCAGACCAGCGCATCGCGGACAATCACGATCCTGCGCGACCATCCTTCGTCGGGCAGCGGCTCGGACATGACGGATTCCTTCCAGCGGACTCGGGGTAACTACCGCCGGTTGATTGTCATATCGCGCCTGTCCCGGCAAGCGGGCGCCGCCGGATTCGCCGCCCTGCAAGGCAGGGTGCGGGCTTCGGTCACAGGATGTCGTAGGCCACCGTATAGCTGCCCAGTATCCGGCGCAGCGCGGATTCGTCCGCCCCGCCCCGGTCGATGCGGGCGACAAGGCCGCGCTTGCGGTCCTCGAATACTTCGGTCACGCGGGCCCCGCTGTCAGACAGGGCCGCGTTCAGCACACGCATGATGGCGCGGCGGCGCAGGTCGGGCTTGAAGATCTTGCCCACCGCCGTCTTGGGCAACTCGGACAGGATCTCGACATGCCTGGGGATCGCGGCGCGTTCGGGAATATGGGCACGGGCGTGGCGCATCAACTCGGCCTCGGTCACGGTGGCGCCTTCGACCAGCTCGACATAGGCGCAGGGCAGTTCGCCGGCAAAGCTGTCGGGCTGCCCGATGGCGCCCACAAAGGCCACGGCGGGATGCGACAGCAGCGCCTGTTCGATCACCGCGGGGTCGATGTTGTGCCCGCCCCGGATGATCAGGTCCTTGGCCCGGCCGGTGATCCACAGATAGCCGTCGCCGTCCATCCGCCCCAGATCGCCTGTACGCAGGTAATGACCCTCGATGAACAGGTCCCGGTTCTTGTCGGCATCGGTATAGGTGGATCCCTCGAATACGCCGGGGTTGGCCACGCAGATCTCGCCGATCTCATCAATGGCGCATTCCTCGGGACCGTCCCCCGTCTGCCGCAGGATGCGCACGCTGGTATAGGGCAGGGGCAGGCCGACCGAGCCCACCTTCTTCATCCCGTCCACGGGGTTGCAGCTGACAAGGCAGGTCGCCTCGGTCAGGCCGTAACCCTCGGCGATCTCGACCCCGGTCGCGGCCTTGAAGCGGTTGTAAAGTTCGACCGGCAAGGGGGCCGAGCCGGAAATGGCCGTGCGCAGGCTGGACACATCGGCGTTCACGGGCCGCTGCATCAGCGCGGCGATGGCGGTGGGCACGGTAATCAGGAAGCTGGCCTGCCAGCGTTCGATCAGCTTCCAGAAATTGTCGAAGACGCCATCCCCGCGATAGCCGGCGGGCGTGGGCATGACCAGATGCGCGCCCGAATGGATGCACGACATCAGGATCGGATAGGCCGCGAAGACGTGAAACATCGGCAAGGGGCACATCAGCACGTCGGTTTCGTCGAACAGCAGCGTGCCGCCCAGAAAGCCGTTATAGATCATGCCGGAATACTTGTGTTGCGCGACCTTGGGCATCCCGGTGGTGCCGCCGGTGTGGAAATAGGCCGCCACCCGGTCCTGCGCCGGATCGTCGAAATCCAGCCCGTCGTGGCGCCGGGCCGAGGCGCAGGCCTCGAAATCCAGCACCTTCGCCTTGTGCCGGGCCTTCACGCGGGGGCGCAGGAAGGGGACGATGTATTTCTTCAGCCCTGTCAGATAACGCGCCAGATCGACCTGCAGCAGCGTGTGAACCTCGGGCGCCAGTTCCAGCGCCGCCGCGGCCTTCTGCGCCACGTCGGATTTCGGCATCGATTTCAGCGTGACCAGCACCTTGGCCCGCGTCTCGCGCAGGATGCCGGCGATATGTTCGGGCTCCAGCAGGGGGTTGATCGGACTGACGATTCCCGCCGTCGCCCCCCCCAGCAGGACGATCGGCGCCTCCAGGCAGTTGGGCAGCAGATAGGCAACCGTATCCGTGGGGCCGATCCCGAGGCTGCGGAACAGGTTGGCGGTTTCCGTCACGCGTTCGTGCAGTTCGGTCCAGGTCAGCGTGCAGGCGCGGCTGCGAGGGTCTGACAGAAGCTGGAACGACACTGCGGGCCGGTTGCCGTGCAGGTCACGGATTCGGGTCAGGTAATCATGCATCGTGACCGGAAGATCGCGGTCTTTGTAAGGCATCTCGTGTTCGATGCGGTCGCGATCCGCGCTGCTGGCAAAGCGGCCCATGTTTCCCCCTGTCTCCTCCGCGCGCGCGCCCGCCCCGGACGTACGGGGCTGCGGCCCGAAGCATGGCGGCAAAGGCTGGCTGGGGGCAAGCACGGCTGCGGGAAACGCGGCGTCAGCCGAGGTGCGACCTTTGGTCGTTCAGAGGCTTTGCAATCAATGGTTGTTTTTGACGCGGCAAGCATCTTAATCGGCGCGGTATTTCAGCGACAAGATTTCCACGACAAGGAATAGACTCCGATGCAGGGCAAATTCTTGAAGGCGTTTCTGGGCGTCATGCTTTCGGCCGGTCTGGCGGGACCGGCCGTCCCGGCCCCGAAAGGGTCGGCCGGCATTCAGGCGGCTCCGTCCGGCATCGCCCGCTGCCTGCCCACCAGCGCGCAGGTGAACGCTGCCGCCGCGTCGGCCACGAACCAGACCCGCGCCCGCCGGGGCCTGACCCCGGTCGCCGCGAGCAAGTAACTTGCGCAGGTCGCGGCCGACCATGCCTGCGACATGGCCCGGCGCGGCGTGATGGCCCATCACGGCAGCCGCACCAGCGGGCCCGCCCAGCGCGTAAAGGCGCGCGGCTATCGTCCCTCGGTCACCGCCGAGAACATCGCGGCCGGACGCTTCGGCCTGGATGGCGTGCTGCAGGCGTGGAACAGCTCGCCCGGGCATCTGGGCAACATCCTGATCCCCCAGCTGCGTGACTATGGGATCGGCCATGCCATTGCGGCGGATGGCAAGACGGTGTTCTGGACCGCCGTCTATGCGGCGCCGCACCGGTGATCGGTATTCGTCGAAACGATAAAGCGTTCGTCGGAAAGACAAAGCGCCCGCGGTTCGGACCGCAGGCGCTTTCATGATGTTCTGGTGCCGCAGAAGGGACTCGAACCCCCGACCCCATCATTACGAATGACGTGCTCTACCAGCTGAGCTACTGCGGCGTGCTGCGCGGGTTAGCATGTTGCCGCGCAGGGGAAAAGGGGGTCAGCGCGAATTCGCCTCGGCCTGCGGGGCAAGGGGCTCGACATCGGGGCGCACGGGCGGGTTGCCGTTGCTGTCGGGCAGCGGCGCCGCGCTGGCGGCCATGGGCGTGACCTGGACCACCGTGATCTCCTCGGGTTCCGTCACCGTGACCGAAGGAGCATAGTCCGATTCGCGCGGAACCATGCCGGGCGCCACCATCGGGATCTCCACCATGCGGCGCGCGTGCGATTCGCGGGGCGGGGTCACCTCGGGCGACGGGCGCGGCGGGGCGGCGCTGTCGATGCGGGCCATCACCGGCAA
>CALLYR010000405.1 GCA_937859005.1 uncultured Paracoccus sp.
ACCCGGTCGGCCATGCCCAAGGCCCGCGCATTCCCGCGCGTGGCCCAGTGGAAGGCCGCCAGCGGATGCAGGTTCTGCCCGCGCAGTTGCAGGACCTTGTAGCCCTCGTTCAGCGTCGTCAGCATCGAATAGCTGCTGCCGCCGCCCACATCGGTCGCAACTCCCGAGACAACCCCCGCGGCCCGCAGCCCGTCCGCGTCGAACAGCCCCGAGCCGAGGAACAGGTTCGAGGTCGGGCAGAACACCGCCCGCGTCCCCGTCTCGCTCATGCGGGCGATCTCGCGGTCGCCCAGATGGATCGCGTGGCCCATCAGGCTGCGGGGACCCAGCAGGCCGTAATGGTCATAGATGTCCAGGTAATCCCGCGCCTGCGGATACAGCGACAGGGTGAAGGCGATCTCGTCGCGGTTCTCGCTCAGATGCGTCTGGATGTGCAGGTCGGGATGTTCCGCGGCCAGCGCGCCCGCCGCCTGCAACTGTTCGGGCGTCGAGGTGATCGCGAAGCGCGGCGTGATCGCGTAAGCCAGCCGCCCCTGCCCGTGCCAGCGTCCGATCAGCGCCTTGCTTTCGTCGTAGCCGCGCTGCGCGGTGTCCTGCACCGCCGGAATGGCGTTGCGGTCCATCATCACCTTGCCCGCGATCAGCGCCATGTCGCGCGCCCTTGCCGCCGAGAACAGCGCATCGGCGCTTTCCGGGTGGACCGAGCAGAAGGCGCAGGCCGTGGTCGTCCCATGCGCCGTCAGCAGGTCGAGAAACGCCCCCGCCATCCGCTGCGCGTGGTCCGGGTCGGAAAAGCGCGCCTCTTCAGGGAAGGTATAGGTGTTCAGCCAGTCCAGAAGCTGCGCGCCCCAGCTTGCGATCACCTGCACCTGCGGGAAATGGATATGCGGGTCGATGAAGCCGGGCAGGATCAGATGCGGGCGGTGGTCGATTTCCGCCACGCCATCCGCCCGCAGGTCGGCGTAATCGCCGACCGCAGCGATGCGGCCGTCCTCGATCAGGATGGCGCCGTCCTCCAGATAGCGGTGGTTGTCGGCGGTCTCATGGGGGTCGGCATGGAAGCTCAGCACGCGGCCGCGCAGAAGGGTTTTCATCGGGTCGCCTTTCAGTCGGTCAGGCAGATGGTGGTGGCGCGTTCGGGGCTGCGCGACGGCGCGGGATGCAGCAGCCGCGCCATGATCTCGGCCGCGGTGAAGGCGGCGATGACCTCGGGGCGCTTGTCGCGCGGAAAGCCCGCGCCGATGGGGCAGACCAGCGCATCCCCGGACACACCCTGCCGCGCGGCATGGCAGGCGAAGGTCACGCGCTTGGTCCGGCTGCCGATCATGCCGACGTAAGCCGCGTCCCCGCGCTGCAGCGCCTCGGTTGCCAGCAGGAAATCCAGCGCATGGTCATGGGTCAGGATCACATGGGCAGCACCGGGGGGAGCGGCGCGGATCTCGGCCTCGGGCAGGGGGGTCAGGGTCACCGGCACGCCGGGCGGGGCCAGCGCCAGTTCAATCGCGCGCTGGTCGATCAGCCGGGACGAAACCGGCAGCGGCAGCAACGCCGCGGCCAGGGCCCGCC
>CALLYR010000406.1 GCA_937859005.1 uncultured Paracoccus sp.
CAAAGGGATCGGGCTGGAAGGTGACGAAGTCAGATGCCGGCGCTCCGGCTGCGGCCGGGGTCTGCGCGGGCGTATGGGCCGCGGGCGCATCGCCTTGCGCCAGGGCGGGCAGCGGGGCCGCCGCGGGCGCCAGGATCAGGGCCGCGGCAATCCAGTGAGAACGCATGTCCATGCCTCCGTTCAGCCGTTGATGACGCGGTCATGCAGACGCGAGATCGCGTCCAGCGCCGACAGGATCGCCCCTTCCTGCCAGCCGGGCAGATACGAGACATGTTCCCCGGCCATCAGGATGCGGCCGTCGATCTTTGTCGCCTTGTCGTAATTCGCCTCGCGTTCGCGCCACAGGGCATAGCAGCCCAGCGTCCACGGCACCCGGTGCCAGACCACGCTGACGCCGGTCTTGAATTCCTGCGGATATTGCGGATGGATGCGGGCGCCGAATTCCACCGCCCATTTGATCCGCTCCTCGGGGGACATGGCGGCGAACTGGTTGGCGTTGGATTCCCAGGCATAGCCGCCCAGCAGCACCGCCGGGCCGTCCGACTGGTATCCCGTCGAGGGATAGCTGATGAGCGCGATGGGCAGATCCGTATAGGTGATGCCGCCATAGATCGCCTCGTCCTGTTCCCAGAAGCGGCGCTTGAATTCCAGGCCGAACTTGACCGATTCGGCATAGGGCGTGGCATCGACCACGCCCTTCATCTCGGGCGACAGATCGGCGTCGATCTGGCTGAGGATGGAAAAGGGGATGGTGCACAGGCACCAGTCGGCGGCCGCGGTGCGCGGCTCGCCTGCGCCGTCCGATCCGACATAGGTGACGGTCACGCCGGAATCGTCCTGCCGGATCTCGGTGACCTTGCAGTTGTATTTGATGAGGTCGCCGACCTGCTTTTCAAAGCCGACCGCGATGCGGTCCATGCCGCCGACCGGCTGAAACATGGTTTCCTGGAACTCGACCAGATCGGAATCGACCAGCTTGTTCCACAGCTTCGATTGCAGGACGGCGGCGAAATCCAGCGGATCGGACGGTTCGGGCCGGGCATCGGCGCCGCCGCCGGGCCATTTCGCCCAACCCCGGTATTCCGACGAATGATTCCCCTTGCGATAGTCGAATTCGTCATCCAGCGCGCCGAAATATTTCAGCGAGGCCATCAGAACTTCGCGGTCGGCCGGGGACAGCGCCTCGTCCAGCGTGCCTGCGCGAACGGCCTTGGCCAGCAGTTCGGACACATTGCCGCGGAAATCGGTCTCGATCTCGCGAAAGCGCATCGGCTTGCCGTCGAAGGCGCGCGAGGAATGCAGATAGGCGTTGTGGTTCTTCTGGATGAAGGGTTCCAACGGGACGCCCAGCCTGCGGCAGTAATCCAGCAGCGCATGGTGGTTATAGGGAATGCGCCACGGGCCGGGATTGATGTAATTGCCCTCGGCGAAATCGACCTTTTGGGTGAATCCGCCCATTTCGGTATAGGTGTCGCCCGAATGCAGCGTCCAGCACCGCCCCCCGGCCTTGTCGCGGTATTCGAGGATCTCGACCTGGTATCCGGCCGCGCGCAGTTCAAGCGCCGCGGCCATGCCGGCAAGACCCGCGCCCAGGATCAGGACCCTGGCGCCCTTTGGGTCGCCGTCCAGCCGGATCGGCCCCTTCCAGGGCGACTCGGCCGCATGGCCCAGGGCCGTCATCGCCGCATACATGGCGCTGGTGCCCGCGGCCGCGCCGATCATCGACAGGATGGCCCGACGGGTTGGATGATGGATCATGCCTTGCTCCCGGTTGAAAGAACAGTCGCTGCAATCCACCCCCGCCTGATCCCGAAGGCCGGACACGGGACGGGTCAGAGCCAACGTGCCCTTTCACGGGTCGTTCACGGCAAAGTGATTAACATTTGTTAAATCCGGTGATCGCCCCTGCATCGAAAGCGGCGTGATTCCCCTGGCTTTCGGCTGTTTTCGAAAGTGGCCCGTCCGTCATGATGAGGAAGGTCAGGACCCCATCCGGCACATTCTTTCCCTGTATCCCAAGCCGGAACAGGCGCGCGGACAGGCGATCGTTCCAAGGCAGGGCGCGGACGGGGCATCAGACCTTCTCGATCGGGCCTGCATAGGCGGCCACCGCCTGATCCGAGGTCAGCAGGATCATCCCCTCGATGGTGGCCTGCGCGATCAGGATGCGGTCGAAGGGATCGGCGTGCAGGGGCGGCAGGGTTCCCAGGGCCAGGCAGTGCCGCCCCTCGACCGGCAGTTCCTGATAGCCGTTCGCCAGCAGCCCCGCGCGCAGCACGCCGGGATCGACGCGGAAGTCGGGCCGGTTCAGGCTGCGCTTGATCGCAACCTCCCAGATCGAGGCGGCGCTGAACCACAGCGTGTGGCGCGTATCCAGCAGCGTCTGCGCCGCACGCGGGGACAGGCTGGCGCTGCGGAAGGCCGACCACAGCAAAAGATGCGTATCGACGAGATAGTTCACCCGCGGTCCTGCCCCGCGGTGCCGTCGAACATCGCGCGGATCTGGTCTGCGGCCATGCCGTCGAAATCGTCGGGAATGTCGAACTGCCCGTCCATGAACCCGATGCGGCGCGGAGGCTCGGCCTCGACCTGCACCACCTTGACCAGTGGCTTGCCGGCGCGCGCGATGATGAACGGCTCGCCGCCGACGGCGGCTTCGACCAGCCGGGACAGGTTGGTCTTGGCTTCGTGCATGTTGACCGTCTTCATGAATGCCCCCTGGCTTAGCCAACATGATCTAGTCCGGTCCGGCCCGAATCTCAAGCGCCATGCTGCACGCGCGTTCAGCCCAGAAGGGTATCGGCAGTCCGCAAGGGATGCGCCCGCCTGCGGCCGCGTCCGCGGATGCTGGACCTGAACACCCCGGCCGGTGTCCGGACGAAAAGGATTGCCGCCCGGCCGCCTGCATCGGTCGCATTGCGGCGGCATCGGCCTGTCGGGATGGAAGGTGCTGATGATCCGTGGCGCAGGGGCATCGACTGCGTGCTTATGTCTTCAGCTTCGCACTTGGGGAGTTGACGCAACCAGGACTCGGTTTTACTGGACATGCTCAGGTTGTGTGCCGCCCAACCGGAAGTAGGGGCAGCGCTGCCTGGCCGACAACGCCGATCCCAAGAATACCCTTCAACCTGGTCCCGGAGAAGTTCAAGTCATATAATATAGAAATTACAATATATTATATTCAAGCCACGTCATTATAACAGAGCCTGTCACATCCATGTTCATCGTCGATGAGCGCGTGCAAGATGCTGTACGCTGCCTTCTGCCCGAAGACGCTCAGGTCCAGGTTGTCGATTCTGCCGGCGACCGTCTGGAAACGGAACTCTTCTCCGATCAACCCGTCATGGGGGCAATCTCGCTTGCGGGGCATGGCGGCGCCCTGAAAAAGGCGCTGTCGGACGGACCTCTTGCCGGTCTGAAGATCATCGAGCTTGATCCGGACCAGCCGCATGACAGTTCCGAATCGCTGATCGATCTGCTGCTGTCCGAACTGCATTCGACCGCGCGGCAGGCCGGCGAAGCGCGATCCGCTGCGGCCCGGCTTCGCGCCGAGAACATGGACCTGAAATACCGGCTGCGCGATATCGAAAGCCTGCTTTACAGCCTGGGAAGCCCGCAATTCATCAACGCGCTGACCTGGCAGCCTGCGGGCCGGATGCTTGTCCTGTCGGCGGGGCGCCGCGCAGTTCCTGCCGATGAACGCGGTCGGCCTGGCAGCGATCGATCTGTGGTTCCCCGAGGTGGTGACGCCATCGATCGGCGCGCTTGCAGTCCGGGTCGAGGATGCTTCGGGGCAGGTCCACCCCCTGCAGCCCGCCGGTCCTGAAATGGGGCTTGAAACCGGCTGGATGCGCTTCATCCTGCCGCAGCCGATCCCCGGTGTGGGCCGTGACTGCCGTCTGCGGGTCGAATGGTCCGGCGATTCCACGATCTCGCTGGGGCTCGGGCCGGCCGTGCCGGACCAGAGATTCCGCGCCTGCGCCACCGATGGTCCGGCCCCCGATGAGACGCTGGCATTGCGGGTCTGGCAATCCATCGGCGGTGCCCGGCTGCCCGGTTGCGCTCCTCTGATTTCCGCGGGCCAGGCAGTCAGCATCCGGGATGCGCAATTCGTCTCGGCCGGGGCGCTGCCGCGGCCCGAACTGCTCGCCTCGCCCCTTCAGGCAAGCGATCACGTCTCCACCGCCTATTGGCGGAAAGAGGACATGATCCTTGTGCATCCGTCGCGCAGCGGGCCGTGCTGCGCGATCATCCGCAATGTCGATCTGGCAGGGCTGTCGCATGTGTCCGCCCTGGTCACGGTGGGCCACGACCGCGCGCCGCACCTGAATTTCTGCATCGGGGTCGCCCCGCACGGCCTGGTGGACCAGGACGGCTTCTGGCAGCGCCGGATGGGGCCCTGGGTGACCGGCCTTCCGGCGCGGGGCTGGGCGCAGGCGCATTGCATCCCGGTCGAGCCGATCACCGGAAGGGCGGACCTGCTGCTGGCAGTCTCGCTGGCGGGCGATGTCCCCAATGATTTCAGCTGGGGGCTGTTCCGGGGCTTCCGGTTTTCGACCGGCGAAGCGGCAGGCGACGCGCGGCCATGACGCAGCACG
>CALLYR010000407.1 GCA_937859005.1 uncultured Paracoccus sp.
CGCCTGGCGCGAGACCTGATGGCGGGCAAGGCGCGGACGTTTCATGAGCGGTTCATCCTGGCCATCCGCGCCCTGAACGGCCGCAGCCCGCTGAACCATCATGTCATTTCCGGATCGGTCGCACCGGTTCACCATGGCGCGACCAGCCCGTGGCCGCAGGGCCGCTGCAGAGCGGCTGCGACAGCGGCCCGGCCTCAAGGCCGAGCCGACTGCAATAGCAAAGGGTTCATGGGCTCTGGCGGGCTGACTGGCCCTCTTCTCCCGGTTCCGAAGATCAGGATCGGCCCGCCTCGATCAGAGCGCTTTCGCTTGCCGGTACACCGCACGCGGAATCCAGGCACACGACCGGCACGAGACGACCCGGCGCCGGTCAGGCATGGCGTGATCGCCACGTCAGTGGCTGTATTCATTCTGGCTCGATCTGCACAGCCGCATGACGTTGCGGCAGCAGCAGATCGGCGGAATTCCGGGTCACGAACAGAATTTGTTCGCCAGAACGTCCCTCCGCAGATCAGAGATGAACCCGATCCTGTCCGCCACCTCCCTCGTTGCCCTTCTGGTGCAGGCCCGGCCTTTGCACAGACCACGGTCGTCACCGAAACCACCCCCGCCGTCACCGAGGTCCAGATCGGCCCCGGCACCGCCGGCGGCGGTGCGGCAGGCGGGGCCGCCTCGGGCGTCATCGCCGGGGCAGCCGTGGGCGGGCCCGTCGGCGCGGTCGTGGGCGGGGTGGCGGGCGCCGTCATCGGCGATGTCAGCAAAGACGCGCTGACGCCCGCAACACGGACCTATGTCCTGGAGCACAGGACCGCATCCGTGGTCATCGACGGCGATGTCGCGGTCGGCACGCAGATCCCCGAGACGGTGCAGATCCAGACCATCCCGGCTTCCCCCTACAGCTATGTCCATGTCGGCGAGCGGCCGGTCCTGGTCGATCCGCAGAGTCGCCAGATCGCCCACAACCATGAGTGACAGACCCCCCGAAGGATCGGGAAGCAGGCCGTCCGTTGCGCCCGCCTGCCGCCGTGCTGGAAGAGCCCGTTCGTGACATGCGCACCGGATCGCGCTCGGCAACCGGGCGGCAAGCCATCGGAAAATGCCGCCACCCCGTCCGAACGACTGCAACCCGCGGAATCCTGGGCCAGTTTCCGCGCACCCATCGCCCCGAGTGTCGCTTTCGGAGCGAAGACACGCTCAGAAAACCATTTTTCTTGGCCCACCGGCCATCCTTGAAGCCGACCGGAGATTGCCGCGCGATCTGGTGGGCGCAAAGACCTCTGCATCGGCCCTTGGCTTAAGCGGCATTTAAGATGCACCGGTCAGACAGGCCACAGTGCGTCCCCGAGGCGCCGGAACGACCCTGAAAGGAAATCGACATGTTGCCTGTCAAACTCATGGCACCCGCGCTGTTCGGAATTGCCATTGCCCTGGCCACCGGCCCCGCGCTGGCCCAGACCGCGTCCCATGATGGCCATGCGGCCAGCGAGTTTTCCCTGTCACTGAATGCCGGGCAGAAATGGCAGGGCGACGAAAACATGCTCAAGGGCATGCAGGCTCTTCGGGATGAATTCGCCGCACGCATCGACGCCATCCATGAGGATCGCCTGAGCGCCGACGATTATCGGGCGCTGGCGGCCACGGTGACGGAACAGACCACCTTCATGATCGAGAACTGCCAGCTCGCGCCCGAGGCCGACGAGCAACTGCACATCGTCCTCGCTCAGGTCATCGAGGGCGCATCCAACATGGAGGGCGGCAACGATCCGCGCATGGGCGCGGTCATGGTTGTCCAGGCGCTCAATGCCTATGGCGAGCATTTCGAGCATCCCGGCTGGCAGCCGCTGGGCTGATCCCTCGCCAGAGCGGGCAGACCGCGCGGGCCGTCCGGAAGGGGTGGCCCGCGCCCATTCCCCCGGCTTGACGTTCGCTTGCCGAAGCAATGGAGATGGAAAAACAGGATCGGACCGCGTGATGCGTATTCTGCTGGTCGAAGACGATGTCCTTCTGGGCAGGGGTGTGGCCGCGGGGCTGGCCCAGGCCGGATGGGTAGTGGACTGGACCACCGACGGGCTGGATGCCGAAGCCGCCCTGCGCACGACAACCTCTGACGCGATCGTTCTGGATATCGGCCTGCCGGGCATGGACGGGCTGACACTGCTGGGCCGGACGCGCGCGGCCGGCAACCCTGTGCCCGTTCTCGTGCTGACGGCCCGCGACACCCTGGCCGACCGGGTTGCCGGGCTGGACGCGGGGGGTGACGATTACCTGGTCAAGCCGTTCGAACTGGCCGAACTGCAGGCACGCCTTCGGGCCCTGCTGCGCCGGTCCAAGGGGACCGCCGACCCCATCATCCGCCATGGCCGGGTTGCGCTGGACCCGGCCAGTCATGCGGTTTTCCTTGATGACGAGCCGATAGGGCTTTCCGCCCGCGAATTCGCCACCTTGCAGGAACTGATGATGAACGCGGGACGGGTCCGCACCCGAAGCCAGCTGGAGGACAGCCTTTACGGGTGGGGCGAGGAGATCGGCAGCAACACGGTCGAAGTCTATGTCCACAACCTGCGCCGAAAGCTGCACCCGGATCTCATCCGCACGGTGCGCGGCGTCGGCTATATCATTCCGGCTGACGCATGATCCGGTCGCTGCGCCAGCGGCTGCTTGCGATCCTGGGCGGCAGCATCGTCGCCGCCTGGCTGGCGACTGCGGTGTTTTCCTGGCTGGATACAAGACAACTGATCAACGAGATGCTGGACACCCGGCTTGAGCAATCCGCCGATCTGCTGCTGGTCCTGTTCGACCGTCTTCCCCAAGGCGGTCGGGACGAGGATCTGTGGCATCAGACGGGTTCCGACGCGGATCAGATGATCGCCTTCCGTATCCATGCCGCAGCAGTTGGTGCGCCAGGCGGCGCCATCGATAGGCCGTCTCTGCCCATGGAGCGCTGGCAGCCGGGATTCCGCGATGCCGTCTTCGACGGTCATGTGTGGCGCGTGTTCGGGGCTTCCGACGGTGCCGGCCGCTTTGTCGAAGTGGCTCTGCGCCACGATCTTCAGGAAAGCTTCGCCGATCGCGTCGCGGCTCATATCCTTCATCCGCTGTGGATCGCAATCCCGCTGCTGGCCATTCTGGTCTGGCTGTCGGTGCGATGGGGGTTGAGGCCGTTGCAGCTTGTCATCGCCGCCGTCGAGCGGCGCGGCTCGGATGACATGCAGCCCCTTGGCGTCGGCGCCGCGCCCGACGAGATCAGGCCGCTTCTCGATGCGCTCGACCGCCTCTTTGCACGCATCGCTTCGCTTCTTGAACGCGAACGCCGCTTTGTCGCCGACGCGGCGCATGAGCTGCGCACGCCGCTTGCCGCCATCAAGACCCATGCCCAGGTTGCGCGGCACGAGCGTGACCCGGACAAACGCGCCGTGGCGCTTGACGGGGTCATCGAGGGCGCCGATCGCGGCACCCGGCTGGTGGAACAGCTGTTGATGCTTTCGCGGCTGGATCAGGATTCGGTTGCCGCCCCTCGCGTGCAGGTGTCGCTTTCAGATCTCGTGATCGAGATTGTCGCGGAAATCGTGCCCAAGGCAGCCGCGCGGGGCATCGATCTGGGCGTTGCCGAGATGCCGGGCGCTTCCACCGACGTCCTGGGCAATCCCGATCTGCTGGGCATCATGCTGCGCAACCTGCTGGACAATGCGATCCGCTATACACCCAAGGGCAGCGCTGTGACGGTCGCTGTCGCGGCGGGCAAGGGCGGTGTCTTGATCCGGATCACCGACAGCGGCCCCGGCATCCCCGCAGAGCTGCGCGATCGCGTGTTCGATCGGTTCTATCGCATACCGGGAAGCGGACAGCCGGGAAGCGGGCTTGGCCTGTCGATCGTGGCCCGCATCGCCGGGCTGCATGGCGGAACCATTCGGTTCACGGACGAGAGCAAGGGCTTCACCGTCTCTGTCATGCTGCCTGTTGCAGGATGAAGCGGGCGGCGAAAACGTGTCCTCGGTCCGTCCTGACCCTGAAAATCCAGACCGGGCATAAAGCGGACGCCGCCGCCGGCCAGCCTGGTTCAAAGCCGCGCCAGAGGCGAGTCCACTGCTGCATCGCGAGGTGATGATGCCGAAGGCCTTGGCCTTCCTTGCGGCCGAGGATGCGCTGCCGATGCTTGCCGCCGCCCGTTTGCCGGCTGGGCAGGGGCCGGTGACCTTCGGCGTGTTCGGGGCCGCCGCCCTTTTGCTCTGGGCGAAGGGTGACTGAGCGGCACCCTGCTGCGGCCAGCGATGATCCTGCGCTTGCTGGTGGAGGTCGAGCGCCATGTCGCTCTCCTCCAGCCGCAGCGTCGATGCGTTCCAGTTGCCGGCCTGAAGGAACCCGATCGAAGCGTCCGTTTTCGGGGGGTCGGCGGCTCCTCTCGTGGGGCGTCCGACGTGAAAGGAGGCGCGTCACCGCGTTCCTTCTTTTCCGGGATGGAACGGCGGCAGGCACGAAGCGTTCCGCTCGTGGGCGGATGTCGGGCCGAGACAGGCCCTTCCGGCGCTGCAAGGAGCATGCGAGTCATGAGTGAGAATGAATTCGGCTATCCTCCCTTCGACACGCCGAAGCCTGTTGCCGAGGGAATCTGGATCGTGGATGGCGCGCCGAAGCGGGTAGCCGGGGTTTCCGTCCCGGTGCGCATGACGGTTGTCCGGCTGACGGACGGCGGGCTGTGGCTGCATTCACCCACCCGGTTCGACGCAGGGCTTCTGCGGGCGCTCGAATCCCTCGGACCCGTGCGACATCTCGTGGCCCCCAGCTTTGGTCACTGGACCTATCTCGCCAGATGGCAGCAACATTGTCCCGAGGCGACCGCCTGGGCGCCGCCGGAACTGCGCAAGCGGCCCCAGGTGAAGGCCTCGAAGGTCCGCTTCGACCGCGATCTGGAGGAAGACGCGCCCGGCGCCTGGGCCGCCGACCTGCGGCAGGCGGTGATCCCCGGCGCCTTCGGCTTCTGCGAGGTCGCGTTCTTCCACATCGCCAGCCGCACCCTCGTGCTGACCGACCTGATCCTCGCCATCGAAACCGACCGCGCGCCCCTGCCGACCCGGATCTATGCCCGCCTCAGCGGCACGCGCGCGCCCGACGGCGGCACCCCCCGCTATCTGCGCCTGATCGTCCGGCGCCGCCGCAAGGAGGCCGCCACCGCTGCGCGGCGCATGATCGGATGGGCGCCCGAGCGGGTCATCTTCGCGCATGGCCGCTGGTATGCGTCGGCAGCAACCGAGAGACTTCGGAAGGCGCTTGCCTGGCTGCTGCGCTGACGGCTGTCGCTGAAGGGCAGGCGCAATCGGGCGCTACGGCTGCTCTGTCCGGGACTGACTCTGCCCGCCTGCGAGGACCGCGTCGAGTTCGGCCGCAAACGCCTCCGGCTCGTCGGCATGGCGGGCCCAGTAGTGAAAGCCCGTCACCCGGCGCGCTTGGGCGGCGCGCGCGATCTCTCCCGCCGCGCGGGCGGTCAGATGGGCATGCGTCGCGGCGAGGTCTCGGTCGAGGAACGGGGATTCGATGAACAGGTCATCTGCCCCGGCCGCAAGGGCGACGATCCGGGCCCGGTTCGCGGCCGTATCCGCGGCGTCGATCACATAGGCCACGCGCTGTCCGGGGCCGAGGCACAGGATGCGCTCGCGCAAGAGGCCCAAGGGGAGGGCGCCCGAACCGGGGACCGCGATCGGGTGGCTGTCGGAAAGCCCGGCGCGAACCGCGCGCCTGGCCTCGTCAAGCCAGGGACCCGCGATGAGGCCCAGTTCGTCCAGCGCGCGTCGGCAGACGTTGATCCTGAGCGTTTCCTGCAGCGCGAAGGCAAGTGACGGGGTCTTGTGATCGAGCACCGCCTCCTCCACCCGCAATACCTCTTCCTTCAGCACCAGACCCCTCGGGCAGAGCCGGGGGAGAGAGGTCCCGGCGCGCGAAGGCGTCGCGGGACCGGAACTCCGCCCGGCCGAGAGGCAGGTCCCGTCGAATTCCATCGCCTGCAGGCGGAAATCGATCGCGTGCTCGTCCAGCAGGTTCCAGGTGAACGCGCCCAGTCTCATTTCGACCTGCCGCACGAAGCCGGGCGGCCCGACCACCGGCAGGGGGCCGGGCGGTGCAGCCGCAGCCGCAGCATACGGTCGAAGCCTGCGACGTGATCCATATGCGCGTGCGAAACGAAGGCATGGCTGGCGCGCAGAAGCTCGCGCGGGGCGAGCGCGCCAAGATCGCCCAGATCGAACAGCATCGCGCGCCGCCCGAAGCGGAAATCGAGATAGACGCCGGGGTCGCCCTGCGGCCCGCTTACCAGGCGCGGCTGGACCAGAAGGCTCATGGCGCAGGGGCCGGCACCGGGGGCGGGGCGCGGACGAAGGGCGCGCGCGCCCCGAAGGCGGCAGACGACCGCGGATCTGCGCCCCGGTCATTCACGCTGACAGGTGCCGACACTCTTGCCTGCCGCCAGCACATGTCTGCGCATCGCCTCCGGCAGTTCGGCCCGGCCGGTTGGTCGCCGGATGCGCTGCCGGGGAAAGGGACAAGAACAGGAGAGGTGGTCAGGCAAGTTCGCGGCATTGGAACCTGGTGGCTGGAAAGCGCATGACAGGCGCACGCGCCTGACCGAGGCGGAAGATGACTGCTGCAACAGAAGCACACGGACGGCAAACCCGAGATGCTCTTCGATCACTGGACAGGATCTGATGCTTTCCATGCTGTTTCCGGCTCCTGCCGGCCGGGTTTCATGATTTCCTTTCCTTGCCGGCAATAGACCACCGTCCGCGGCTGGCCGCCATGGGCGGAATGGGGTTGCCTGCGGTTATGAAGGGGGGATCCCTTCGCGCAGACCGGCCCGTGCCCCGGGCAGGATTCCCATGCGCGCAGGCAGACGCACCCGTATTCCAGCGTCCGCCACAGCTTCTCGATAAGGATGCTGTCGGGGTGAGGCCATGGCCGAAACGCCCCTTGCCGTCCATCGGGATCCGGATGCGGGCGCGCCGCAGCCGGTCGGTCCGCGCGAAGGCGGCAAACTGGCAACCATCTTTCGATTGTCGGTGCTCATGATCCCGGCGGGCCGAAGGGGTGGAGCGCCTCAGTCAACACCTCGAGGCGAGACACTCGGCGGAATGGCCGGCCCTGGAAAGAGGGCTGGGCCGCCAGGGCGCGGAACCGGACTCTGCTGGCGGCCCGCTGCTTCGGCCGTGCCTTCTGGAAGCTCTGGACCAGTCATTCATGCCCGACGCCGGACCGGCGTCGGGACAGGTTGCAATCCGCGGCCCTGGGAAAGCGCATCGCCTCAAGAGACACCGGCCCCCAGACTGCCGGGATCCACACCTGCATTGTACCCATGCACTGCTTCTCGGCCTGGGGCCAGGCCGAGACCATCCCTGTCTCTTGAGCCCGAGGGGGAAGGGGAGATCCCGGCTTCAGCCCGATCCTTGCAAATGCCACATCGTTTATGGATGCGCCCGGGCGCAACGCCCGAGCGGGCAAGAACGATCAGAGCAGGAAGTCCGCTGCATCCAGATGATGCACACCGTTCAGGACGATGTTGACCTCGTATTCCTTGTCGCTGTCGACGTTGGCCTGGACATAGGTCTTCTTGTTGGCCTGATCGATATAGACGCCCAGGTCGCGGGCATCGTTCAGCCAGTTCGACCCGATGAACCGGAAGGACTGGTCACCCGAGCGGCCGACATGCGCGTCGATGCCGCGCAGGTCGATGAGATCGCCGTCCTGCCAGTCCTTGATGGAATCCCAAGGACCGGTTTCCCGGAACACGAACCTGTCCTGGCCGGCGCCGCCGATGAAGACATCGTCACCGCCATTGCCGCGCAGCACGTCATTGCCGTTGCCGCCCTGAAGCACGTCATTGCCGCTGGTGCCCTGGATGGTTTTTCCCGCAACGGGGCCGGTGCTTCCACCTGGGGTCGAGCCACCCGGTGCGGGCGGGGTGGAGCCACCGGGTGCGGGCATGGGGTTTCCACCCGGAGCGGGCAGAAGGATACCCCCCGGACCGTTGTCCTTGTTCGCCAGATCCCGGAACGCGTGATAGGCCTCCCGCCGGTTGCCGTTGGCGTCCAGCAGGCCGAAGCCCGGCTCGAAGCTGGAATCCTGATAGGAGAACCACATGATCGGCCCGGCCCAGGGCGTGTCCTCGGCCAGATCGACGGCGTCCCGCAACATGGCCGCAGCAGTGCCTGGGCTGACGGTGATGCCGCCGCCGGTCGTCTTGGCGCCGTATTCCGTGATCCAGATCTGCTTGTCCTCGTCGCCGTTGGCGACCATGGCCCCGCGTATGCCGTCCTCCATCATCTGCCAGCCGTTCCACGCCTTGTCGTCGCTGGGGAACAGGGGGAAGCTGTAGGGGTGGTATCCGACGGCGTCGAAATAGCCTTTCGCCCCGGCGTCATACATGCGGTCGAGATATTCGACCGCGCCCCACATGCCGTTGCCCGTGGACGGGATCGAGGCCAGGCCGCCGGTGATGATCGTGGCGTCGTCGTCAGCCGCGTGGATCGCGCCATGCGCGAGCTTCAGGATTTTCGTGTAATCCTCGGGAGAGACCCCGTTCATGTTGGGCTCGTTGTAGACCTCCCAGTAGTCGACGATGTTGCCGTATCGCTTCGCCGCCTCCGAGGCGAAGCGTCCATAGGCGGCCTGATCCGCCGCCGAGGACAGGGAATCGTCCATCCAGTCCGGCGTGTTGTTGAGGATCGCCACGATCTCAAGCCCCTTGGCCTCGACGGCGTTGAAGACCTTGTCGACGAGGGTCCAGTTGAACCCGCCTTTCGCATCGGGCTGCACGAGGGACCAGTGGATGTCGAGGCGGACCCAGTCCACCCCCATGTTCACATAATCCTGCAGCTCGGCCTGCATCTCTGCATCCGATCTGCCCAGCAATTCCCCGAAAGGAGTCGCAATTCCCAATTGTCCAGGTTTTACCTTGGCTGCCATGATGGAGCAGTTCCCTATAATCAATATTTATCATCAATCTTGCCGACGGAAGGGTAATGAATCCGGTCCCCGCGTCAGCACATGGTCAAAATGTGGTTGGCAATAATCTGCCAGGTTATTAACATAATCACGTATGCAATCAGGGGTTGATTAAAGACTCAGGGAAACAGATTCAATTGATTCTGCTTTCATGCAGGGTGGCTCCACCTGCGACATAATGACCTGCCTCGGGCGATTTTTCCTCATGGTCGGACCGGCTCTGACGGGGTGCCCGCCCTGCGACGGCATCGCTGTGCCACGGTTGGACCGGCCCATGCGGGCAACATGGCCGCGGGCAGGGCGCCGGGTTCGGGCAGGTTGTCGGCCATGACCGGATCGGAGCCGGGATAGTCCGATGTCTGGCCCGGCATGATCCGGGCCCTTCTGGGCAGGCCCAGGCCATTGGCGCGATGAGGGACCCCGGTCGTCAAGGCAAGCCCGCGAACGCGCGAGCGGCCGAAACCTTGGCGCGGAGTCTTCCTTTTGCGCCCGCTGCCTGATGATGGGCGCGGACCCCGGCGCCGCCGATCATCTGAAGCGCATCCGGCACGATCGGCATTCGTTCGGGGCATCCATGATCTGCTCCCACAATCCCGCCAGGGTCCAGAGTGGGAACTGGCGATAGACGGATGATCACTCGCCGGACTTTTCGGTCAGGTCGCGCCATGGTGAACCGGTGCGACCGATCCGGAAAATGCCATCTACAAC
>CALLYR010000408.1 GCA_937859005.1 uncultured Paracoccus sp.
CCGGCGTACAGCGCGAGCACGATCAGCAGCACCCGGGCGACGGCGGAGAAGTCGTCGTAAGTGATGGTCATTCGCCCAGTTCCCGCCCCCGCGCCGCCGCCGCCGCCACCGTGCGCCGCATCAGGGGCATCAGCCCGGTTTCCGCATCCATCAACTGCACCAGCCCCGCCGCCGTCGTGCCTCCGGGCGAGGTCACGGATTCGCGCAGGCGGGCGGGGTCCTCGTCATCCGCAGCGGCCATCGCCCCTGCCCCTGCGACGGTCGCGCGCGCCAGTTCCAGCGCAAGCGCCGCGGGCAGCCCCTCGGCCTCGCCCGCGGCGGCCAGCGCCTCGATCATGTGAAAGACATAGCCGGGACCGGACCCCGACACGGCGGTGACGGCATCCATCTGGGATTCGTCCGACAGCCGCACCACGCGCCCGACCGCGACCATCAGGCTTGCGGCCAGGTCCATCTCGGCCGCGCCCGCGCGCGCATTGCCGACGATCGCGGTGACGCCCTGCCCGATGGCGGCGGGAATGTTGGGCATCGCCCGCACGACCGGCGCATCGGGAAATGCCCGTTCATAGGCTGCAAGGGTGACACCCGCGGCCACCGACACCACCAGCGTGCCGCCCTGCCCCAGGGCTGCAAGATCGGGCAGCACCCCGCCCATCTGCTGCGGCTTGACCGCCAGCACCAGCACCGCCGGATCGGCAGGCATGGGACCGTTGACAGGAACGCCGCGCGCATCCAGCCAGTCGGGCGGATGCGGGTCGATCACATGGACCGCATGGGGTGCCAGCCCCCGCGTCAGCCAACCCCGCAGAAGCGCGCCTCCCATGCTGCCGCAGCCTACCAGCAGCAGGCCGCGGTCGTTCAGATGCGCCAGATCCATCCCCGAGTCCCCTTTCCGTCCAGCGACCAAGGGTTAACCGTCTGGCGGGCGCTGTAAAGATCAGGCGCGGCCGTAAGCCTGTCCCAGCGCGACATCCATCGCAGCCGAGGGCGCGGCATCGCCCCAGCAGGCCAACTGGAACGCCGGATAGAAGCGTTCGCAGGCTTCCAGCGCCGTGCGGATGATCCGGTCCACCTGTTCCGGCGCCGCGATGCAGTCGCCCGCCAGCACCAGGCCATAACGCCAGGCCATCAGCTTCTGTTCGGCCCAGAAGGTGAAGCTGCCGTCCCAGACCTCGTCATTGGCAAGGTTGATGACCTCGTACAGCGCCGGCAGCCGGTCCGGCGGCGGGTCCATGTCAAAGGTGCAGATCAGGCGCAGCACCTCGTCCCCCGGCGACCAGGCAAGCGTCATGGAATAGGTGCGCCACTGACCCTCGACCGCCATGGCGATCCGGTCGTCGGCGGTGCGGTCGAAATCCCAGGCATGATGGGTCGCCACGCTTTCCACGATGTCGATGGGATCGATATCGTTGCTGGGGATGAACTGGTCCGGCTGCGCCATGACTTGCCCTCCTTCGGGGACGGTTGGTCCCCGTATGCTTGTGGCTGCCCACCACATCCGGTGGGGATGAGGCGGACGGGATACAATTTATCGTCCGGCAGAATCGCAACGGCTGTAAAGGGAAATATTTGTGACAACACCCGTTGGTGATTGCGCATTCCGGGGCATGTCTTGCAAAGGCAACACCGGCAGGGACCGTGCGGCCCGGCAGGCGCATGGACCAGCCAGCGGCCTGCAGGCGGTCCGCAATCCCTGCCGGATGGGGGCGGCGGCTTTCGGTCAGGTCCGGGTGACGACGACCTCCAGATAGGCGCCGGGCACGACCATGCTGCCGTCCTGCGCGGTGTTGAGACGGTCGGCCAGGGCCAGCAGATCGCTTTCCAGCGCGGCCTGCCCCGAGGCGGGCAGCGCCGCAAAGGCCTTGAGCATGGGGCCGTACAGGGTGCGGAACACGTCGATCCATTCCCTGGTCGAGCGATAGCGGAAGACATACATCCGCGGCTCGGCCCGGATTTCGCCCGCGCTGCCGAACAACTCCTCGATCCGCGCTTGCGTGCCCCATGCAAGCGGCGAGCGCAGCGCTGCGGGGGGCGGAAGATGGCTGCCCAGCGTCCTGAACACCTGCCCGATGAAGCCGTCGGGCGTCCAGCTGGCCAGGCCGATCCGGCCGCCGGGGCGGCAGACGCGCGCAAGCTCGGCCGCGGCGCGGTCCTGGTCGGGGGTGAACATCACGCCGAAGGTCGATACCACCGCATCGAAGGATGCGTCGGGAAAGGGCAGCGCCTCGGCGTCGGCCTGCCGGAAGGTCACGCGCATGCCCTCGGCCTCGGCGCGGGCGCGGCCGCGGTCCAGCAGGGCCGGGACATAATCGGTCGATACGACATCGCACCAGCGATGCGCGGCGGCCAGGGTGGCGTTGCCGTTGCCGGCCGCGACATCCAGGACGCGCGCCCCCGCGCGCAGGTCCATCGCCTCGCAAAGGGTCTCGCCCACGATCTGAAGCGTGCTGCCGATCACGGCATAGTCGCCCGATGCCCAGGCGGCCTGCTGGCGCGCCTTCAGCGCGGCCAGATCGGGATCGGCCTGGGGACGGACAGGGGAAAGGGTCGTCATCTGATATCTCCGCAACGGAAGGACCGGAAAGGTTCCGGCGGCGCGGCCGTTCGCGCCCTGTTCCATGCTGCGCCCGATCCGGCGGAACCGATACTATGGAGTCTGAAGTGCGACAGAGGGGCCGAATCATGTTAGACTGCCCCATGGTGAGAGCGCAGGGATATCGCCAGTTCTGCCCCGTCGCCCTGGCTGCCGAGCTTCTGGCCGAGCGGTGGACCCTGCTTGTGGTGCGCGAGCTTCTGTGCGGCAGCACGCGTTTCGGCGAATTGCAGAAGGGCCTGCCCCGGATCTCGCCGGCCCTGCTGGACGAACGCCTGAAGAAGCTTCAGTTCGCCGGCATCGTCGAACGCCATCAGGACGACGGGCGGCCTTCCTATGTCCTGACAACGGCGGGGCGCGAGCTTTTCCCGGTGATCGAGGCGATGGGCCTGTGGTCGCAGGCCTGGCTGCGTCACGACATGGCGGCAGACCGCAATCTCGATCCCGACCTGCTGATGTGGGACATCCGGCGCACCGCGGCCAAGGATGCGCCGCGCATGGCGGGACGCCATGTGGTGGCCTTTGCGCTGTCCGGGGTGCCGGCGCGCAAGCGCAGCTATTGGCTGGTGTTCGACAGCGGCGCGGTCGATCTGTGTTACCGCGATCCGGGCGAAGATGCCGACCTGCGCGTCGCCGCCCCCCTGCGCCTGCTGACGCGGCTGTGGCTGGGGCATGTCTCGCTGGACGAGGCGCTGCGCGCGGGTCTTCATCTGGACGGACCCCGCGCGGCGGTCGCGGCGTTCCCGCGCTGGTTCGTGCTGAGTCCGTTCGCCCGCGCGGACAGGGCTGCGATTCCCGTGCCGGCAGAGGAATAGATCGGCGCAGGGGACCAGCCCATGCCCCGCAGGACGCAAGCGCCGCCCCCCCCTCAGCCGCGGGAATACTGCGAGGCCGCGATCAGGCGGCGCGAATAATCCGCCTGCGGCCGTCCCGCGCGCAGGGTTGCGGCGTCCATGATCTCGACGATGCGGCCCGCCTTCATCACCGCCAGCCGGTCGCACATATGCGCGATCACCGCCAGATCGTGGCTGACCATCACATAGGTCAGCCGGTGTTCCGCCCGCAGGTCGTGAAGCAGGTTCAGGATTTCCGCCTGCACGCTGACATCCAGCGCGGATGTCGGCTCGTCCAGCAGCAGCAGCCGCGCCTCGGCTGCCAAAGCCCGCGCGATGGCGACGCGCTGGCGCTGCCCGCCCGACAACTGGTGAGGATAGCGGAAGCGGAACCCCCGCCCCAGCCCCACGTCGTCCAGCAGGCGCGGGATGCGCGCGTCGATGTCGCCGATCCCCTGCAATTGCAGGGTTTCCGACAGCACACGGTCCACGGAATGGCGCGGATGCAGACTGGCATAGGGGTCCTGGAACACCATCTGCACGGTCTTCTTGAAGGCGCGGTCGCGCGTGCGGCCGGCGACAGGGTGCCCATCGACCGCGATGCGGCCCGACCAGGTGTCGATCAGGCCCGTGACGGCGCGCAGGATCGTGGATTTCCCCGACCCCGATTCGCCGACCAGACCGAAACTTTCGCCCGGCGCCACGGCGAAGCTTGCGTCCTGCACGGCACTCACGCGTTCATGCGGCAGGCCGAACCAGACGTTCAGGTCCGCCACCTCCAGCATCGGGGTCATGTCACAATCCCCCCGGCAGCAGGGTTTCCAGGTTCTCGTCGCGCCAACTGTCCTGACGGGTCAGCACCGACAGGCGGCTGACCGGCGCATCCAGCCGCGGCAGGCTGTTCAGCAAGCCCTGCGTATAGGGATGGCGCGCGGCGTGCAGGTCGCGGGCGGGCAGTTCCTCGACCACGCGCCCGGCATACATGATGAGGACGCGGTCGCAGAACTGCGCCACAAGGTTCAGGTCGTGGCTGATGAAGATCAGGCCCATGCCCCGGTCCCGCACCAGCCGGTCCATGATGTTCAGCACCTCGGCCCGGACGGACACGTCCAGCGCCGATGTCGGCTCGTCCGCGATCAGGATTTCGGGGTCGGGCGCCAGCATCATCGCGATCATGATGCGCTGGCCCATCCCGCCCGAGACCTCGTGCGGCCAGGCGCGGAACACCCGTTCGGGGTCGCGGATCTGGACGGCCTCCAGCATCTGCATCGCCTTGGCGCGCGCCGCCGCGCGGCCACCGCCCGCGTGCAGGCGGTAAGCCTCCATGATCTGGTCGCCCACGCGCATCACGGGGTTCAGGCTGAACTTGGGGTCCTGCATGACCATGCTGATGCGCCCGCCGCGGACCCGCCGCATCTGCCGTTCCGGCAGGTTCAGGATGGACTGGCCGTCAAGCTCCATCCGGTCCGCCGTCACCCGCCCCGGCGGGCGCACGAGGCCGAGGATCGCGCGGCCCGTCATCGACTTGCCCGAGCCGCTTTCGCCCACCACCCCCAGCCGTTCGCGGCCAAGGTCGAAGCTGACGCCGCGCACGGCCTGGAACTCGCCCTGCCGGGTGGGGAAGGCCACGCGCAGGTTCTTCACCGACAGCAGCGGCGCGGTCATTCCCTGGCTCCCTTGGGGTCCAGCACATCGCGCAAGCCGTCGCCCAGCAGGTTGAAGGCGAGGCTGACGATGAAGATGGCCAGCCCCGGCATCGCCGCCACCCACCAGTGATCGAGGATATAGGTCCGCCCGTCCGAGATCATCGCCCCCCATTCCGCCAGGGGCGGCTGCGCGCCAAGGCCAAGGAACCCCAGACCCGCCGCCGACAGGATGATCCCCGCCATGTCCAGCGCCACCCGCACGATCAGCGAACTGATGCACATGGGCCAGATGTGCCCGATCAGCAGCCGGATCGGCCCCGCCCCCTGCAACCGCGCGGCAGCGATGTAATCGGCGTTGCGCACCGCCAGCGTTTCCGCCCGCGCCAGCCGCGCATAGGGCGGCCAGCCGGTGATCGCGAGCGCAAGGACCGCGTTGAAGATGCCCGGCCCCAGGGCCGCCACCAGCGCCAGCGCGAGGATCAGTTTCGGAAAGGCCAGGAAGATGTCGGTGATCCGCATCAGCACCTGATCGACCCAGCCGCCGGCAAAGCCCGCGACGGTCCCGATCAGCAGCCCGATGACCGGGGAAATCAGCGCGACGGTGCCCACGATGAACAACGTCACGCGGCTGCCCCAGATGATGCGGGACAGGATGTCGCGGCCCAGCGCGTCGGTGCCCAGCCAATGCGCGGCCGAAGGCGGCCGCAGCCGGTCGGCAAGGTTCTGCGCCAGCGGGTCATAGGGGGACAGCCACGGCGCAAAGACCGCCATCAGCACCAGCCCGATCAGGATGACCAGCCCCAGCATCGCCAGCCGGTTCGCGCGAAAGGTCAGCCAGCCCTGATACAGCGCCCCAAGCCGCGCCTGCCGCCGGGTCGTGGGCGCATCCGACAGCAGCCAGTCCCGGGTGGAAAGGTCGCTCATGTCGCCCTCGGGTCAAGAAAGCGATACAGCACGTCGCTCAGCACGTTCAGCCCGATGAAGCAGACGCCCACGATGATCGTGCCGCCAAGGACGGCGTTCATGTCGCCAGCCAGCAGCGCCTTGGTGATATAGCTGCCGATGCCGGGCCAGCTGAAGATGATCTCGGTCAGGACCGACCCTTCCAGCAGGCCGCCGAAGCTGAGCGCGATCACCGTGGTCAGCGGCACCGCGATGTTGCGGAACGCGTGCCCCCAGACGACGCGCCGTTCGGATAGGCCCTTGACGCGGGCGGTGGTGATGTATTCGGCGGACAGCTGTTCCAGCATGAAGCTGCGGGTCATGCGGCTGATATAGGCGAGGCTGAAATAGCCCAGCAGCGCGGCGGGCAGGATGATGTGGGAAAACGCGTCGCGGAACGCGCCCCAGTCGCCCGCGACCAGGCTGTCGATCAGCAGCATCCCCGTGACCGTCGGCACCATCCCGTCATAAAGGATGTCCTGCCGCCCCGGCCCGCCGACCCAGTTCAGCTTGCCATAGAAGACCAGCAGCCCCATCAGCCCCAGCCAGAAGATCGGCATCGAATAGCCGACCAGTGCCGCAACCCGCGCGATCTGGTCGATCCAGCCGCCCCGGCGCGCGGCCGCGACCACGCCCAGCGGCACGCCCACCAGCACCCCGATCAGCGTGCCCAGCGTCGCCAGCTCCAGCGTCGCGGGGAACACCCGCCGCAGATCCTCGACCACCGGATGGCCGGTGGAAATGGACCGCCCGAAGTTTCCGCGCAGCACGTCCCCGATATAGGTCACGAACTGAACGATGATCGGCTGGTCCAGCCCCATCGCCTGCCGCGCGGCTTCGTATTGTTCGGGCGTCGCGCGTTCGCCCACGACCTTCAGCACCGGGTCGATCGGCATGACGCGGCCGATGACGAAGGTCACCAGCAGCAGCCCCAGCAGCGTCAGCGCCAGCGACAGAAGCACGCCGCCGAACGCCTTTGCCCGCCGCCGCGTCGCGGCCAGCCGGGCGCCGCCGGGCGGGTCCGAAGGGGGCGGCGGCGCCTGCCCCCCCGAGGTGTCGGTGACGGCCACGGGCCTACTGCCCCTTGGTGACCTGGTGATACATGACCGAGGTGACGGCGCCGCCGCCCGACCAGCCCTCGATCCCCTTCTGCATCGCGACCTGCTCGACCCGCTGGAACAGCGGCAGGATCGGGGCGGATTTGTGGTATTCGGCCTGGATGTCCAGATACATCTGGGCGCGCTTGTCGGTGTCGGATTCCAGCGTCGCGGCCGCGACCTTGTCCTGAATGTCCTGCGGGACGGCATAGCTGTTGCGCCAGGCCAGCGTCGATCCCTTGCCCTCGTTGTCGGGGTTCCAGGCGAAGGTGCCTGCGTTGGTCTGCGGGTCGGAATAATCCGGGCCCCACTCGCCCAGGAAGATCGGCACCTCGCGCGCGCGATAGGCGTCCAGCACCTGCGCGCCGGTCATCTGCTCGATGTTCAGCGTCAGCCCCGCCTGCGCCATCGACGCCTGCAGGGTCTGGGCCACGTCCAGATATTCGCGGATGTCGCGGACCTTGGTGGTGACGCTGCTGCCGGTCAGCCCGGCGTCCGCGATGATCTTCTTCGCGGCCTCGATATCATAGGTCCAGCCGTTGTCCTGCGAGGCGCCCAGATAGCCTTCCGGCAGGAAGTTCTGGTGGATCCTCCACTGCCCTTTCAGAAAGCTGTTGGCCATGCCCTCGAAATCGACGAGGTGGCGCATGGCCTCGATGACCTCGGGCTTCGACAGCAGCGGGTCCTTCTGGCTGAGACCCATATAGAGGATGCGCCCGCGCGGCTCGTCCAGGACCTTCAGCGTATCCTTGCCCGCGATCCCCTGGATGTCGCTGGGGGTCAGGTTGCGGGCCACGTCGATGTCGCCCTGTTCAAGTTGCAGCCGCTGGGCGCTGGATTCGGCGACGTTCTTGACGATCACCCGCTTGAGCCTGGGCGCCCCGCCCCAGTAATCGTCGAAGGCCACGAACTGGACCGCCTCGTTCGGCTTCCATGTGCCCAGCTTGTAGGGGCCGGAGCCCGCGTCGTTGGTGGTCAGCCAGGTATTGCCGAGGTCGTCGCCCTCGACGTGTTGCATCACCAGTTCCTTGTCCACGACGGACGCCACATTCGCCGTCAGGCAGTTCAGCACGAAGGACTGGGCGTAGGGCTTGTCCAGCGTGATCGACAGCCGGTTGCCGTCGGCCTTGATCTTGTCCTCGACATTGTCGGGGGTCAGACCGAACTGGGTCAGGATGAAGGCAGGCGACTTGTCCAGCTTGACCGCGCGCTGCAGCGACCAGGCCGCGTCCTCGGCCCGGACGGGGTTGCCGGAATGGAACTTCACGCCCTCGCGCAGGGTGAAGGTGATGGTCAGGCCGTCCCCGCTGACCTCCCACTTCTCGGCCAGGCTGGGCTGGAATCCGGCTTCAAGGTTCAGGGGGTCGAAATCGACCAGCCGGTTGTAAAGGTTCTGGTCCACGTCGTTGCCCGAGAACTCGAAGCTCTGCGCCGGGTCCAGGCTGATGATGTCGTCGATCTGCGCCGCCACGACCAGCACGTCGGCGGGGGTTTCTGCCCAGGCGGCGCTCAGCCCGGCGGGCGCCAGCGCGAGGGCTGACGCCAGCAGGATCGCGCGGGCGCTGAAAGGACGGGTCATGGCTATCTCCCTGATTATGCGCCCCGTCGTCCGCGGGGCTGACAACAGGGTTGTGCGACGAACAGGGGAACCGCGCAAGAAACTCGTGATCCGGCGCGGCGTTCTGCCGGGTCACTCGGGCAGAATGACCGTGGCCGCATCCTTGACCGCCTCCATCGCGACATAGGTGGATGTCGCGGCCACATGCGGCAGGGTGCTGATCCGTTCGGCCATGACGCGGCGGTATTCGCCGATGTCGGTGGTGCGCACCTTCAGCAGGTAATCGAAGCCGCCCGCGATCATGTGGCATTCCTCGATTTCAGGCACCGCCATGACGGCGCGGTTGAAGGCCCGCAGCGCCGGTTCGCGGGTATCGGTCAGGCGCAGCTCGACGAAAGCGACATGCGCGAGGTTCATCCGCAGCGGCGACAGGACAGCGCGATAGCCCTGGATCACGCCCGCCGCCTCCAGCCGCCGCATCCGCGCCTGCACGGGCGTCTTGGACAGGCCCACGCGTGCGGCCAGATCGGTCACGCTGATCCGCCCGTCGGCGGATAAGACGGACAGGATCGCGCGGTCGATCCGGTCTAGTTCAATTGGCGCGTCGGAAGGCCCCTGTTTGGTCGAATTGCCTTTCATTTTCCTGTCTTTGGTCGGAACGCATTCAAGGGGCGGCGTATCATGGCCCGATCGCCCCGGCCACCGGCCTTCTGGACATACCCATGACCTATACGCCCGACCTTGCCGCCATCGACCGCGCCACCCTTGCCCCCGAAGGGCCGCTGCTGCGCGATCTGGCCGCGGCCGCGAACCTTTCGCCCGACGACCGCGCCCGCATCGCGGCGTCTGGCGCCGATCTGGTGCGCCGCATCCGCGCCGACCTGCATCCCGGCCTGATGGAGGTGTTCCTGGCCGAATACGGCCTGTCCACCGACGAGGGGCTGGCGCTGATGACGCTGGCCGAGGCGCTGCTGCGGGTGCCCGACGCGGAAACCTCGGACGCGCTGATCGAGGACAAGATCGCCCCCGCCGACTGGAAAAGCCACCGCGGCCGGTCGCGCTCCACTATGGTCAACCTGTCCACCCGCGGGCTGATGCTGACCGGGGGTGTGCTGGACCGCCGCCACGCGGGCCTGATCCGGGGCGCGGTCCGCCGTCTGGGCCAGCCGGTGAA
>CALLYR010000409.1 GCA_937859005.1 uncultured Paracoccus sp.
ATTCCGCCGCCAAGGCCGGCGACATCGGCTTCACCCGCGCGCTGGCGCAGGAAGGGGCGCGGGCGGGGATCACCGTCAACGCCATCGCGCCCGGCTATATCGGCACCGAAATGGTCCGCGCCATCGACGAGAAGGTGCTGAACGAGCGCATCATTCCCCAGATCCCCGTCGGCCGCCTGGGCGAGCCCGAGGAAATCGCCCGCTGCGTGGTGTTCCTGGCATCCGACGACGCAGGGTTCATCTCCGGCTCGACCATCAGCGCAAACGGGGCACAGTTCTTCAGCTGAGCAGCCACAGGGCATCTGCCGCGGCCGGTCCTTGCGGGCCGGCCGTTTCCGTTCCGCCGCTTGCGCGGGCAAACCCTCGGGGGGCCGCAGGCGCTGAAAGACCGTTCCTTTTCCCGCAAACCAGATGCCGTCTGCGCCTGTTCCCCTTGGGGGTTGCGGCAGCGTCCCTTGGCAGATTGCGGCAGCCTTGCCCGGACCGGGCAGTCCCGTGCCGGCTGCGATCCTTTCCCGGAAATCGCTTTCACGGAACAGCCACTTTCGCTCCGCCGTGTTCCGGCATGACGCATCAGGTCAGGCGTTCATCGAATCCAGCCACGGTTTCCGCCCGCTTTCCTTCCGGGTTGCAGCGGGCTGATGTGAAGCGGGCTTTTTCACGCCAATCGTCACATTTCGCCTTTCAGGGACTGCTTTACAGGGAATCGTTTCCCTTCCGTCATCCACTTGCATCGGGGATCACGCCTGGCGGCCTGCCAGGCGCGATGGAGCACCATTCCCTTCGGGACAAATTCGGAATTGCCCTCGCCAATCCACCTGCACGCGCTTTCGCCACCCGATTGCGCCGTCCTTGAACGGAAGCTTTCCCGCATTCGCCACGGCCCCTGATGAAGCGGTCCGTTTCCCTTTGCAGACGACCGGCCCTGCGCCCCGCCCGCCTGTGCCGCAACCCTCATGCTCCTGCCATGCTCCTGAATGCAAAAGGCCGGCCTCAAGGGGGCCGGCCGCCGGCGCATGTCATCGGACTGCGCCTGAATCTCTTGCCACGTCAGTTGCTGTGGCGGGCGATTTCCTCCTTCAGCCGCAGCTTTTCCTTCTTCATTGCCGCGATGGCCAGATCGTCCGAGCCGGGCGTTCGCTGGGCACGTTCGACTTCTTCCGACAGGTTCTGATGCTTCCTCCGAAGTTCCTGAACATAGGACTGAACGGTCATCGGGTCCTCCTGTGTGATGTCGAGTGGACCGATCCCAGCACAATCGTTCGATTCTGTCACCCCCTTCCTGACCGGAACAGGCCGATCGGGGCAGCATGCCGCAGCACCGCCTGCGCGGGGGCGGTCAGGTCCTCGGTATCCGTCAGATGCGCCGGATTCTCGTGCATGACAAAGGGCGGCAGCAGCCGCAGCGGACCGCGCGCGCCCTTGCGCGCGCCGATCAGCACCCGCCCCGCCTCCCGCCCCTGCCGCGCCGCGACCGGCAGCACCGCGGCATCGCCCGCCCGACCCGCCAAGGCGATCAGGATGCGGTCCAGCGCCTCGGCCCGGTGGATCAGCGTCAGCCCGCCGCCCGGCACCAGCCGCCGCAGTGCCGCGTCGATCCAGGCTTCAAGCGGCGTCTCCTCGTGCCGGGCAGCGGCGCGCTGTGCTTCCGGCGCACGCGGTCCTGCGGCGAAGAAGGGCGGATTGGCGATCACCTGATCGAAGCCTTCGGTGCGCAACCCGGCGGGCATCCCGGCCAGATCGCCCGCGACGATGCGTGCCGCGATCCCGTTCGCATCCGCATTCGCCTGCGCCAAGGCCGCCATGCCGGGTTCCCGCTCCAGCCCGGTCAGCGCCAGGCCGGGCACGCGCGCGCCCAGGCACAGCAGCGCTACCCCCGCGCCGCAGCCCAGTTCCAGCACCCGCTGGCCGGTCCGCGCGGGACAGCTTGCCGCCAGCATCACCGCATCCGCCCCCGCGCGATAGCCGCGCGCAGGCTGGGCGATCCTAAGCCGCCCGCCCAGAAAGGCATCCGCCCGAATCATCCGGTCGTCATCCGATACCGTGGTCGCGCAGGATGGCGCTGGCCATGAAATGGTCCCTGTCCGCAACCATCAGCCGCCGCGGCAGGATGCCCAGCGAGCCTTCCAGCACGCTCATGTGCTGGTCGAACTGAAAAGACGGGATACCTTCGGCCGCCAGAAGGTCGGCGGCGCGGGTCAGCGTCAGCGGATCGGTGGTGCGCAGCAGTTCCTTCATGGCGCCGGAAACCTAGGCCGCGGTTGCGCAACTGTCCACGCCGTGGCAATGGCTTGCGCGGAAAGGGTGGCTGCCATGGGTCTGAACCAAAACGTCGCGAAACCGCTGGACCGGCTGTCCCATCTGCTGGCCGCCGACATGGAGGCGGTCAATGCGCTGATCCGCACGCGCATGGAAAGCCGCCACGCGCCCCGCATCCCCGAGGTGACGGCCCATCTGGTCGAGGCCGGCGGCAAGCGGCTGCGCCCGCTGCTGACGCTGGCCGCGGCCCGGATGCTGGAATATGCCGGCACGCATCACCATCTGCTGGCCGCGACGGTCGAATTCATCCACACCGCCACCTTGCTGCATGACGACGTGGTGGACGAAAGCAGCCAGCGCCGCGGACGGCCGACCGCCAACCTGCTGTGGGACAACAAGTCCAGCGTGCTGGTCGGCGATTACCTGTTCGCCCGCAGTTTCCAGCTGATGACGGAAACCGGCAATCTGCGGGTGATGGGGATCCTGTCCGACGCCTCGGCCACGATTGCCGAAGGCGAGGTGCTGCAGCTGACCGCGGCACAGGATCTGGCGACGGACGAGGGCATCTATCTGCAGATCGTGCGCGGCAAGACCGCGGCGCTGTTCTCGGCCGCGACCGAGGTCGGCGGCGTCATCGCAGGGGCCGCGCCGGATCAGGTGCGGGCGCTGTTCGATTACGGCGATGCGCTGGGAATCGCGTTCCAGATCGTCGATGACGTGCTGGATTACGGCGGCAGCACCGAAACCATCGGCAAGAACGTGGGCGACGATTTCCGCGAACGCAAACTGACCCTGCCGGTCATCAAGGCGGTCGCGCAGGCCGATTCGGGGGAACGCGCCTTCTGGCAGCGGACCATCGAAAAAGGCGACCAGCAGGACGGCGATCTGGACCGGGCGCTGGCGATCCTGGCGCGGCATGGCGCGATCGACGCGGCGCGGGCCGATGCGATGGACTGGGCGGCGCGCGCCAGGGCGGCGCTGGCGGCCCTGCCCGAACATCCGATCCGCGATCTGCTGGCAGAGCTTGCGGATTACGTGGTGGCGCGGGTCGCCTGAGGGCGTCGCATCGGGGTTTTCCCAACCTGCCCCCGTCCTGCCCTGCCAGAGCCGGCTTCCCGCCTCCGGCAGGGCAGAAGGATATTCCGCCCCCCGAAGCCATGCCGGGCGGGGCCATGATTCAGGCGATCAGTTATAGGCGCGTTCGCCGTGGGTGGTCAGATCCAGCCCCTCGCGTTCAGCGGCCGCATCGACCCGCAGGCCGCCCAAGGCCGCGCGGATGACCGTCAGCGCGGCAAAGGTGACCAGCGCCGACCAGACCATCGCCACGACGACTCCTGTCGCCTGCGCCACGATCTGCGTGCCCATATGGTATTCGGCGACCGCATTCGCGCCGTAGTCGAAGATCCCCGCCCCGCCGAAGCCCGGATCGGCAAAGACCCCGGTCAGCAGCGCGCCCACGATGCCGCCCACGCCATGGATGCCGAACACGTCCAGGCTGTCGTCATAGCCCAGCCGCTGCTTGAGCCAGATCACCGCCCACATGCAGACGAACCCGCCGATCAGCCCGATGGCGATCGCCCCCATCGTGCCCGCAAAGCCCGCCGCAGGCGTGATGGCGACCATGCCCGCGACCGCGCCCGAAACCGCGCCCAGCAGGCTGGGATGGCCTTTCAACAGCCATTCGCCGCCCATCCAGGCCAGCGCCGCCGCGGCGGGCGCGACGATTGTGTTCAGCATGGCCTGCGCCGCGACTCCGTTCGCTTCCAGGTTGGAACCGGCGTTGAAGCCGAACCAGCCGACCCACAGCAGGCAGGCGCCAATCATGGTGAAGGTCAGGTTGTGGGGCACGATCAGGTCCTTGCGGTAACCCAGCCGCGGACCCACCATCAGCGCCGCGACCAGCCCCGCCACGCCCGAATTGATGTGGACGACCGTGCCGCCCGCGAAATCCAGCGCGCCCTGCGCGAACAGGAACCCCGACCGTGCGTCATGGGCGCTGGGGCCGCCCCAGAACCAGACCATATGCGCCATCGGCAGATAGGCGAAGGTGAACCAGATCACGATCAGGGCCAGCACGGCGGAAAACTTCATCCGCTCGGCCACCGCACCCACGATCAGGGCGGGCGTCAGCGCGGCGAAGGTCAACTGAAAGATGACCCAGGTCAGTTCGGGGATGACGACGCCCTTGGAAAACCCCTCGACCACCGAATCCGTGCCGACGCCTGCAAGGCCCAGCTTGGACAGCCCCCCGACAAAGGGCGACAGCGGTCCGGCCGAGGCCGCGTCCGCCGGGCCGGTGAAGGCCAGCGAATAGCCATAGATTACCCACAGCAGCGCCACGACGCAGAAGCCCGCGAACACCTGCGTCAGGACCGACAGCATGTTCCGCGCCCGCACCATCCCGCCATAGAACAGCGCCAGCCCCGGCACGGTCATCAGGATGACCAGGAGCGTGGACACCATCATCCAGACGGTATCGCCCTTGTCCGGGACCGGCGGGGGCGCGGCGGTCTGGGCCATCGCGGCGCTGGCGATCAGGGTTGCGGTAACCGCGGCAAGCAGCAGCGGTGGACGGCGCAGGGCCGCGGGAAAGGGGAAAGGTGCTGTCATCGGCCTCGATCCTTGCTGTCACGGCCCGGTCGGCGGACCGCCGTGGGTCCAGCGGATCTGCTGCGCGGCCCGCGCGTCCAGCCGGCAGCGGGCTGAACGGGCGCCCGTCATGCCGATGCCGCCGAAACGGGCAGGCAGCCGGAGGAATGCGCGAAATCCGGGCAGGTCACGTCTGCTTCAACGGCTCGTGCGGATGTTCTCAAGCCTCTGCATCTGATGTATGCAGGCGCCCGGACAAGGCTGACCAAAGGCCGGGCAGGAACGCAGGCATGAAGAAACCCACCGGCTCGCGGCGCATCGCCGCCGACAAGCGCTATGCCGACCTCCCCGCGGCGGGGGGGGCGCCGAATGGCGCGCTGCCGCCCAAGGTGGCGCGGCGTCAGACCAAGGCGCCGCCCCCCAGGCGGCAGCGGGGCAATTTCGTCACCCGCGGGGTCGCGGGAACGGTGGCGCTGGTCTGGCGGGTGATCTGGGGGTCGGTCTGGCGGACGGGGCTGACGCTGGCGCTGATCCTGGGGCTGTCGGTCGCCTATTATTACTCCACCCTGCCCGAACCCTCGGCGCTGTTCGACGGGCGCGCGCGCGGCTCGGTCACGATGCTGGACCGCGACGGGCGCGTGTTCGCCTGGCGGGGGGAAACCTTCAACACCGTCAGCGCCGACAGGATCGCCCCGGTGCTGAAGGATGCGGTCGTCGCGACCGAGGACAAGCGCTTCTTCCGCCATTTCGGCATCGACCCGCGCGGCATCGCCAGCGCCGTCCGCATCAACATGGCCGAAGGGCGCGGCCCGCTGGAAGGCAACGGCGGCTCGACCATCACCCAGCAGGTGTCCAAGCTTCTGTGCCTGGGCGAGCAGTTCGACCCGATCCGCTGGAAGTCCGAGGCGGAATACGAGGCCGAATGCCGCAAGTCCTCGCTGTGGCGCAAGGTCAAGGAAGTCCCCTACTCCATCGCGATGGAGGCCAAATACTCCAAGCAGGACATCCTGAACATCTACATGAACCGCAGCTATCTGGGCGCGGGCGCGCGGGGTTTCGAGGCGGCGAGCCAGCGTTACTTCGGCAAGCCCGCATCCGACGTGAACGCGGCCGAGGCGGCGATGCTGGCGGGCTTGCTCAAGGCGCCCAGCCATTTCGCTCCCACCAACAACCTGCAGCGCGCGCAGGACCGGGCCACCGTGATCCTCGGGCTGATGCACGAACAGGGCTATCTGGACGACGCGCAGTTCGCCGAGGCGAAGGCCAGCCCGGCCGTGCTGTCCAAGGCCGCGGCCGCGCGGGCGGGGGGATATTTCGCCGACTGGGTGATGGAATCCGGCCCCGGCTTCCTGACCACCGAGACGACCGAGGATGTCACCATCCTGACCACCTTCGACCAGCAGGCGCAGCGGGCGGCGGAACGCGCGCTGAAGCGGGTCTTCGACGAAAAGGTCAAGGACGGGTCCAAGGCGCAGGCCGCGGTCGTGGTCATGTCGGCCGACGGCGCGGTGCGCGCCATGATCGGCGGGCGCGATACCGCGACCACCGGCACCTTCAACCGCGCGACCCAGGCCCGTCGGCAGACGGGGTCGTCCTTCAAGCCCTTCATCTATGCCGCGGCGCTGGATCAGGGCTTTGGCCCCAACGACACCATCCAGGACGCGCCCCTGACGATCCACGTCAAGGGATCGGGCCCTTGGTCGCCCAAGAACTATACCCGCAACTACAAGGGTTCGATCACGCTGACGCAGGCGCTGTCGCAGTCGATCAACACCGCCGCCATCCGCCTGCAAGAGGCGGTGGGCCGCGACAATGTGCGGCGCGTGGCGCAGGACTTCGGCTTTTCCCACGACCTGACGAATGGTCCGTCGCTGGGGTTGGGAGTGTCGGAATCGACGCTGCTGGAAATGACCGGCGCCTATGCGGGCATCCGCAACGGGGGCACGGCCGTGCGCCCCTATGGCCTGATCGAGTTGCGCATCAAGGGTGACGACAAGCCGCTGATCGGGCAGGTCGGAGGCATGGGCGAACGGGTGATTTCCCCCAAGGCGGCGTCCGAGCTGATCTGGATGATGCAGCAGGTGATCGAGAAGGGCACCGGCACCCGCGCCCGTCTGCCGGGCCGCGAGGCGGCGGGCAAGACCGGCACGACTTCGTCCTATCGCGATGCCTGGTTCATCGGCTTTACCGAACAATATGTGACCGGCGTCTGGATGGGCTATGACGACAACACGCCGCTGAAGGGCGTGACCGGCGGCGGCCTGCCTGCGGAAATCTGGCAGGCGGTGATGGCCGAAATCCACGAGGGCCTGCCGGCGAATTCGCTGGATGTGGCGGCGCCGGGCGATGCGGGCAGCCTGATCGCCGCATCCGACGTGATCGCGACCGAGGCCAACGATCCGCTGGCCATCGCGCTGGCCGATATCGCGGGCGACTGGGCGGTGGACCCAGCCGGTCGAAGGCCAGCTGGCCGAATCCATCGAGATCGCCGGGCCCGGCAATGCGGCCGTGCCCGTGCCGGATCAGGGCGGCGGGGGTCAGGCGGACGCGCTGGCCGATGCCATGGCGCAGGCGATGGGAACGCCCCCGCGCAGCCCCGCCGCAACGGTCAGCGCCGCACCGGCCGACGACCCCGTGCGCGTCACCCCGCCGGCTGACGCGGCCTTGGCCGAGGCGATGGACGAAGCTCCGGCCAATCTGCCGTCCGCGCAGGATTCGGCCCCTGCAGAGGACGCCCTGTCCCAGGCGCTGAAGGGCATTCCCGGCCTGAACTGAACCTGTGCCTTCCACGGCAAAGGCCCCGCCGGTCTGGCAGGGCCTTCCGGGCCGTCCATTCCTGCGCGATGTCAGCCGGCTTGCTGCAAGGCCGCCGTCAGCGCCGCGATGTCGCCGCGGTTGCGGGCCAGCATGGCGCGGATTTCCTCGCGTTCGGTCGCCAGCATGTTCACGCCCTCGATGATGAGGTTGAAGAATCGCGGGCGTCCCGAGCGGTCCGACACATGCCATTCGACGGCCATCGGGCTCTGCCCGCTGAGATAGGCGGTCGAATCGACCGCCCAGAAGGATTTCAGTTGCCGCGCGCCCCTCACCTCGATCCGGCCGCCGATGAATTCGCGGAAACGCTTGCCGTATTTTCGCGCGACAAAGCCTTGCAGGGCCTGGGCATAGGCGGCGAACTGGGCCGCGCTGACCTGGCGGGCCGCCGGCCCCAGCACCGTCCGCGCGATCGCGTCCACATCGGCATGGCGGACAAAGATCCCCTCGAAGTCGCGATACATCCGCGCAGCCGGGCGGCCCGAGTTGATGACGGCATAAACCTCGTCCACCGCCTGCTGGACCAGGGCCGTGGCCTGGCCTTGGGTCAACGCCCGGGCGGGCGCTGCGGGCAGGATCGCGGCAGCCGAACAGGCCGCAAGAAGACCCAGGAATCCACGGCGGGTGTCAATCGGCATAAGGGTCAATGACGTCCTGCTCCTGCTTCAGTTCGAATCGGCGGTGCTGCAGATACAGCAGCCGCGTCTGGGCATAGCTGTCCGCACTTTCATGCAGAACGGAATCCACGGTCGAGCCGAAACGTGCCCGATCACCTGCTTTTGACACGATTCGGGCGGCGGTGCCGGCGATCTTCTGCTCATCGGTCAGCACGCTGTCCAGCGGATCGATGAACAGGTCCACGACCTTGCCTGCAAGATCGCGCTCGGTCGAAGGCCCCAGCACCGGCAGTTCCAGATAGGCGCCTTCGGGCACGCCCCAGACATGCAGCGTCTCGCCGAAGTCGGTATCGATCTCGGGCAGGGCGAAATCGGCCGTGGCCGGATCGAGCAGGCCGCCCAGTCCCAGGGTCGAATTCACGAAGAACCGGAAGGTGTTGCGCACCGCGGGTTCGGGGCGGCCCTGCAGCACGCTGTTCACGACCTTGCCCGGCAGCGCCAGGTTCGAGCCGAAATTGCCCACCAGCGTCATCGCGCCGGGACCCTGCGGCGCCGCGTCGTCCCCGCCGCGGGCAGCCCGCGCCACCGGGCGCAGCAGGGTTGCGTCCAGCCCCTTGTTGAAGGCATGGACACGTCGGTTCATCGGTTCATAGGGATCGTTGACGCCGCCTGCGGGCGCCGTGGCGCAGGCGGCAAGAGACAGACAGAACAGGATCGGGGCGACGCGCACTAACGGCTCCTTAAGGTTTTCGGGCTATTCGGCACGAAACCGCCGGTTGAGGGGCGGCATCGGCCTGTAACCGGCGATCCGATTGGGATAGAGACAGCCGATGCACGCGGCAACATGCAGCGTGCATGGGTGGACAAGGGCGGCGGCAGGCCGCGCAACGGGAAGGACGCATGGCGACTGCGCCGATACATAACGACGGCTTTGCCGAACTGCGCGCGGCGCGGGGGGGCAATCTGGGGCTGATCGGCTTCGTCGCCGTATTCTCGGCCGCGGTGAACCTGCTGAACCTGACCGGTCCGCTGTTCATGATGCAGGTCTATGACCGCGTGCTGGGCAGCCGGTCGGTGCCCACGCTTGTGGCGCTGTTCGGGCTGGTGGCCTTTCTGTTCGTGATGATGGGGCTGATCGACCTGGCGCGCAGCCGGGTCATGGCCCGCGTCGCCATGCGTTTCCAGGACCGCCTGGAAGGCCGCGTGTTCCAGGCCTCGCTTCAGGAAGGCGCGCTTACCGGCCAACAGATGGCGGCCCAGGGGGGACTGCGCGATCTGGAGGCGGTGCGCCAGCTGATCGGCTCGCCGGTGCTGATGGCGCTGTTCGACCTGCCTTGGGCGCCGGTGTTCCTGGCCGGGCTGTATATCTTTCACCCCTTGCTGGGGGGGGTGGCGACGCTGGGCGGCGCGATTCTGGTCATCACGACCCTGCTCAACCAGCGGCTGACGCGGCGGCCGCTGCAGACGGCGATCGTGGCGGGGCAGACGGCCGACCGCGCCGCCGACCTGCGCTGGGAAGAAGCCGCCACCTCGAGCATCGAG
>CALLYR010000410.1 GCA_937859005.1 uncultured Paracoccus sp.
GCCGTGCTGGGCCGGGGCGAGGACTGCGACTGGCGGCTGGACGATCCGGGAATGTTCGTCTCGCGCCACCATTGCGTGATCGAGGCCGCCCCGCAGGGCTGGACCGTCACCGACACCAGTTCGGGCGGGCTGTTTCTGGACGATGCGGCGAAACCCCTGGGACCGGGCAGAACCGTCCCCCTGCGCGACGGGATGCGCCTGCGGATGGGCGATCTGGTCCTTGGGGTCGAACTTGGCGCGCCCGCATCGGCGGGGGATGCGCCGCAGGGATCGGCGATCGGGCTTGACCCGTTCTTCGCCCCGCACGAGATGGCGCCGCCTGCCCCGCGTCCTGCGGAACTGCCCGCGCCGTTCGAACGCACGGCGCATCCGTTCGTCCCCGCTGCCGCCGCAACGCCGCCGGGCTTCGACGACCCATTCACGCTGGACCCCCTGCCGGCTGCCGAAAAGCCTGTGCCCGCGCCTCTGAGTCCGGGCGGGACCGACTGGGACTGGGGGCCTTCCGCCGGGCCGGCGGCCCCGACGACCGCCGCTCCGGCGGCCCCTCCTCCGCCGCTGTCAGAGCCGCTTGCGCCCACCCCGGAACCGCCTGCGCCCTCGGGCGCGCCGGGGAACGCCGGAGCCGCCTTTCTGCACGGCGCGGGACTGGACCCTGCCAGCGCCGAAGCACCGGACTTCGAGGCGATCGGCCGCCGCTATCGCATGATGGCCGAGGGGCTGGTCGCCCTGCTGCGCGCGCGCTCCGAGGAAAAGAGCGCGCTGCGCGTCGCCCATACCACGCTGGGCGCGGCACAGGTGAACCCGCTGAAATTCCTGGTCCTGCCCGAAGAACAGGTGGCCGCGCTGATCGCGCCGCGGGGACCGGGCTATCTGGACCCCGACGCGGCCATCACCGAGGCCTTCCGCGATCTGGCCGACCACCGGATGCGCAGCTGGCAAGGATTGCAGGCCGCCCTGCGCCGGATGATCGACCGCTTCTCGCCCGAGGCGATCGAGGCTGAACTGGCCAATGCCGGGCCGCTGCGCGCGCTGCTGGCGGGCGGCCGTTCGGCGCTGCTGTGGCAGCTTCATGCCGAACGCTGGGCCGAAACCGCCCGCGCCGCCGAAGACCGCTTTCTGGGCGAGATCGGCGCCGAATTCCGCGACGCCTATGAAACATCAGACCGGAGGGAACCATGACACTCATGCCCCATCTTCTTTCGCGCCGCGCTGCGCTGGGCGGGCTTTGCGCGCTGGCGCTGACCTCGGCCTGCGGCGGGCCGAAGGGGCCGGGTTCGGTCGATCTGGCCATTTCGGGCCAGGCCGGGGCCAATCCCGGCCCGGACGGCACCGACCGGCCGCTGACCCTGCAGATCCTGCAACTGCGCAGCACCGCCGCCTTTGACGCGGCCGATCCGCGGGCGCTGCAGGAACCCGCGGCCGCGCTTGGCGCCGATCTGGTCAAGGCCGAAACCGTGGCGCTGGCCTCTGGCGGGACCGCCTCGAAGACGCTGGTGCTGGACCCTGCGACCACGGCCGTCGCCGTCGTCGGCGGCTATCGCGAGCTGTCCGGCAAGACCGTGCGGGCCAGCGTCCCCGTCTCGCCCACAGGCAAGGCCGGTTTCACCGTGACGGCCGGACCGGGCGGCGTGACGATGGCTCCGGCCTGAAGGGGCAAGCCATGACCGAAGGCAGCCGCGTCGTCTGGTCCGAAGGTCTGTTCCTTCGGCCGCAGCATTTCCAGCAGCAGGACCGCCATGCCGGGGCCGGGCTGCGGATGCTGCTGCGCGCCCGGCCGCGGCAGGCCTGGGGCTTCGTCGCGCTGCGGCTGGACGCGGCGGCGCTGGACGCGGGCCAGGTCGGGGTGGCCGAGGCCGAGGGCATCCTGCCCGACGGTACGGCCTTCCGCATCC
>CALLYR010000411.1 GCA_937859005.1 uncultured Paracoccus sp.
GGCAAGCTGATCGGCTACGAAAGCCCCGGCGGGCGCAAGAGGGCCGGGCGCAAGCTGCGCGACATGCGCCGCTCCATCGGCATGGTGTTCCAGCAGTTCAACCTGTGGCCGCACATGACCGCGTTGCAGAACGTGGCCGAGGGGCTGGAGCGGGTGAAGGGCATCCCGCGCGCGCAGGCCCACGCCCAGGCGCGCGCGGCGCTGGCCAAGGTGGGGCTGGCCGACAAGACCGAAAACCACCCCAGCCGCCTGTCGGGCGGCCAGCAGCAGCGCGTCGCCATCGCCCGCGCCATCGCGATGCAGCCGCGGCTGATGCTGTTCGACGAGCCGACCAGCGCGCTCGACCCCGAACTGGTGGGCGAGGTGCTGGCGGTAATGAAGCAGCTGGCGGCCGAGGGCATGACCATGGTCGTCGTCACCCACGAGATGGGCTTTGCCGCCCATGTCGCCGATCAGGTGGCCTTCATGGAGCGGGGCGAGCTGGTCGGCGCGGGCACCCCCGCCGATATCTTCCGCGGCGCGGGCGACCCGCGCATCGACGCCTTCCTGCAGGGATACCGCGAACGCCTTGCCTTCGACGCCTGAAAGGGGGGCGCCGGCCGCGATCAGGCCGGCCCCGCCCGTCAGGCGGTGCGGCTCTCCTGCAGGCCCAGTTCCTCGATCATGGCCTTGCGCATCAGGAACTTCTGCGCCTTGCCGGTGACGGTCATCGGCAGTTCGTCCCGGAAGCGGATGTAGCGGGGCACCTTGTAGTGCGCGACCAGCCCGCGGACGAAGTCGCGGATCTCGTCCTCGGTCGCGGATGTGCCGGGCTTCAGCACGATCCAGGCGCAGACCTCCTCGCCGAACTTGGGATCGGGGATGCCGAAGACCTGCGCAAGCTGCACGGCGGGATGCTGGAACAGATATTCCTCGATCTCGCGCGGATAGACGTTCTCGCCCCCCCGGATCAGCATGTCCTTCACGCGGCCCACGATGTTGCAGTATCCGTCAGTGTCCAGCGTGGCGAGATCGCCGGTGTGCATCCAGCCGTCCCTGTCCACCGCCTCGGCGGTCCTGGCAGGCTCGCCCCAATATCCCTTCATCACCGAATAGCCGCGGGTGCACAGTTCGCCCTTTTCGCCCACCGGCACGGTATGGCCCTGTTCGTCGACCAGCTTCACCTCCAGATGCGGATGGATGCGGCCGACGGTGGTCACGCGCTTGTCCAGCGGATCGTCGGTGTGGGACTGGAACGACACCGGCGAGGTTTCGGTCATGCCATAGGCGATGGTCACCTCGGCCATGTTCATCCGGTCGATGACGCGGCGCATGATCTCGATGGGGCAGGGGGCGCCCGCCATGATGCCGGTGCGCAGGGTGGACAGGTCATGGCGCAGGAAATTCTGCGAATCGAGCATGGCCGAGAACATCGTGGGCACGCCATAAAGCCCGGTGCAGCCTTCGTCGGCAATCGCGTTCAGCACCACGTCGGGGTCGAAGCCCTCGCCCGGAAAGACCATCGTGGCCCCTTTGCTGACGCAGCCCAGCACACCCATCACCATGCCGAAGCAGTGATAGAGCGGCACCGGGATGCACAGCTTGTCCTCATGCGTGAACCCGATGGTCGCGGTGGTGAAATGGCCGTTGTTGACGATGTTGCGATGGCTCAGCGTCGCGCCCTTGGGCAGGCCCGTGGTGCCGGACGTGAACTGGATGTTGATGGCGTCATCCGCCCGCAGGGTCGCGGTGATCGCGTCCAGCCGCGCGGTGTCGGCGGGCGTGTCCGCCAGATCGGCGAAGTTCAGGATGCCCGAGGTCGAGCGGCTGGTCCCCATCCGCACGACGATGCGCAGGTCGGGCAGGTTCGGGGCCATCAGCGCGCCCGGCGCGCAGAACATCAGTTCCGGCGCGACATGCTGGACCATGTTGACATAGTTCGAGGTCTTGAAGCTGTCGGCCAGGATCAGGCAGCGTACGCCCACGTGGCGCAGCGCGTATTCCAGTTCCCCCACGCGATAGGCGGGGTTCACGTTGACCAGGATCGCGCCGATGCGGGCGGTGGCGAACTGCGTCAGCACCCATTCGGGCCGGTTCGGCGCCCAGATCCCCACGCGGTCCCCGCGCGAGATCCCCAAGCCCAGCAGCCCCGTCGCCAGCCGGTCCACGGCGGCGGAAAATTCGTCATAGCTCAGGCGCAGGCCATGTTCGCAAAAGACCAGCGCATCGCGGTCGCCGTGGTCGCGCACCGCCGCGGCCAGCAGTTGGGGAATCGTTTCCTCGCGCAGGGGCAGGTCCTGGCGGCCCTGCACGCGGCTTTCGCCGTCCCGCGGTGCTTGCCGATAGATGCTCATGATTCTTCCTCCTCAAGCGGCGGGCCGCGGGATGCGTGACCCACGGCCCTGAGCCTTGCAGCCCCTGTTAAGGTGCAGCCGCCCGCCTGCCAAGCCGCAGGCCGGGGCAGAGGAGGCGCCCGCCGATCAGGCGCCCGTCTGGGAATGGGGGGCCTGGACGGGTTTCGATTCCGGCGATCCACGGTGGCGCAGGAAGATCGACAGGACCACCAGCAGCGCGGTGGACAGGAACTCGGACTGCCAGTTCTGGAAGGATTCGAACCACAGGGTCGAACTGAACAGATGATCCCACAGTTGCGGGATCGCCTCGCCATGCAGTTCGGCATCAAGCTGGGCGCTGCGCAGACTGCCCAGCCAGTGCAGCACGAAGGACGCGAGAAACAGCGCCCCCAGCGCCAGCGACAGCGAATGGGCGTAAAGCCAGCCCGTGAAGCCCGCCCCCTGTTCGTCATCGGGGCGGCCGGGGTCGTCGGGATCGTTCGATTCGGCGGAACCGCGCTGGAACAGCAGGGCGGTCAGCAGGACATAGGCGCCCATCTGCAGGAACTCGCTTTCCCAGTTCTCGAACAGGGCCGACACGAACCGGCCGCTGGCGGCGAATTCCCACAGGCTGATCGGCGGCCGGCCATGCGCGGTCAGATCCTGCAGCAATTCGCGCCAGCCGGTCAGCAGCATTCCCGCCAGGCTGAACAGGAACATCGCCATCAGGACGATGGTCAGGCCGTTGTCGCGCAGGAACGATTGCTTCTTCATGGCTGGCTCCGTGGCTGTTGCCTCATCGGAACATCGCGGAATCCTTTCGGTTCCGGCGCTTGCGGCCGTGGACAGGGGCCGGGCGCGGGACTCGGGTTGGCACCGGCGGTCGTTCCGCTTATGTTCCGGCCCGCCTGAAGGGAATCGCCCATGGACGGAGCCGCGCATCAGATCTGGACCATCGCCCCGGCCGATGCCGGGGTGCCGCTGCTGGCCGGGTTCGAATGCGGGCGGCTGCACTGGAACGGGCACGACCTGCTGCATTCGACCGGGCATCTGCCGGACCACCACATGCCCGCGCATTACCATACCGCCATCGCCGAGGGCGCGGCGGGCGCCCGCGACGGGCTGTCCTGGCGCCACGACATCGCGGCGCGCGTCCGGGCAGTGCCCGAAGGTTTCCCGGTGATCTGGGATTTGTGCCATTTCGACCTGCCCCCCAGCCCGACCCGGCACGCCATCGCCTGCTGCGAGGCGCTGCCCGAAGGGGCATGGGCGATCGCGGTCAACGAGCCGTCGGTCGGGCGGCGGGTGGCGGGGGTCACGCCGTCCAGGGCGATCGATGCCGCGCTGCGGATGATGAAGACCGCAAGCCTGCGGTCTAGGCGGCCGCGTTTCGCCACCTGCGACCCGTTCCACCACCTGCATCCCTCGGTCTTCCGGGTGACCGACAAGCTGGTGGCGAGCGGCCTGGTCGAGATGATCGGCATCAACTATTATCCGCACCACGCGGTCGAGCCGCTGCACCGCATCCTGCAGGTGGTGGCCGAACGATACCGCCTGCCGGTGATGATCACCGAAACCGGCTGGCACGACGGCCTGCCCGAGGCGCACCGCCGCTTTCCCCATATCCACGACCGCTGGGGCTGGCTCGCGCATGTGCGGGCGGAAATCGCGCTGTCGGGCGTGCCGGTGGCGGGCCTGTGCTGGTATCCGTGGCTCGACATGCCGGACTGGGGCGATCCCGCGCGCGGGCACTGGCCCTGCGGCTGGCCGGGGCGGCAGCGGTGAGGCGCGGGGCGACAGAACCGCTTTGACGAAAGGGGTTGCGTCTGCGCATCCTGCGCCCGCACGAGGAAGCCGCCATGACCCGCACCATCGTCGTCCTGAACGGGCCGAACCTGAACCTGCTGGGCAAGCGCCAGCCCGAAATATATGGCCATGAGACTCTGGCCGATGTCGAAGGCGCCTGCGCGGCGCTGGCGCGGGATCTGGGGCTGGATCTGCGGTTCCTGCAGTCGAACCACGAAGGCGAACTGATCGACTGGATTCAGGCGGCGCGCGCGGATGCGGGGGGCATCGTCATCAACCCTGGCGCCTACAGCCATACCTCGGTCGCGATCCTCGATGCGCTCAATGCCTTCGACGGGCCGGTGATCGAGGTGCATATCTCGAACATCCACCGGCGCGAGAGCTTCCGCCACCGTTCCTTCGTCAGCCTGCGGGCCGATGGCGTGATCGCGGGCTGCGGGACCGAGGGCTATCTGCTGGCGCTGCGCCGGCTGGCGACGCTGACCGGCTGACTCAGCCGCCCTGTTCGGCGGGCGGGGTGGCGCCCAGCTGTTTCGTCAGGGTGGCGGCAGCCTCGGCCACGATGCGGCCCATCTGGTCCAGCCGGTCGTCGGTCAGCCGTGCGGCCATGCCGGAAATGGAAATGGCGCAGGCGGCCTCGCCCTGCGGCGACCAGACCACCGCGGCCAGGCAGCGCAGACCGATGCCGTATTCCTCGTCGTCCAGCGCCCAGCCGCGCCGGCGGGTCAGGGCGATGTCGCCCAGCGCGGCCTCGGGGGTGCGCAGGCTTTTCGTGGTCAGGGGCGGCAGCCCGGCGCGTTCTGCCAGCGCAAGGATGTCCTCGTCCCGCCAGGTGGCCAGGATCGCCTTGCCCATGGCGGACGAAAATACCGGCACCCGGCGGCCGGGGGGCGACAGGGCGCGGCGGATTTCCCGGCTTTCGACCTGGCTGACGGTGACCAGATGGTCGTCGTCCATGATGCCCAGATTGGCGGTTTCCCGCGTCGCGTCCCGCAACCGGCGCAGCGTGGGCAGGGCAGGGGCCACGAAGGACCGCCGCCGCCCGTAAGCCATGCCGGTCGAAAAGGCATCGCGTCCGACATGCCAGACCGCCGCCGCTGGCTCGAACTGGGCAAAGCCCTGCTGTTCCAGCGTGGTCAGCAGGCGGTGCGCGGTGGACACGGGCAGCCCCGCCGCCCGCGCCAGATCGCTGAGCCGCGAGCCGCGGTCGTCAGCCGCCATCAGTTTCAACAAGCTCAGCGCGCGTCCCACGGACTGCACGCCATCGCGCCCTTCAGCCATGCGGAATCCTCTCTTTGTTCCGCATTATGAAAAACTGTGACACACCTGTCACGGGGGCATGTGCCGCCGTGGTAGGAAACGGCGAAAGTATGCAAAGGTATGCAGGAGATTCCGATGACCGCTCATGTCGAACGCAATGGCCTGAAGGTTGCGGCTCCCTTGGCCGAACTGGTCGAGAACGAAGTGCTGACCGGCGGCGTCACCGCCGATGCCTTCTGGTCCGGCTATGCCGCGCTGCTGGGCGACCTGATGCCCCAGAACAAGGCGCTGCTGGAGGTCCGCGACCGGATGCAGGGCCAGATCGACGATTGGCACCGCGCGCGCCGCGGCCAGCCGCATGACCCGGCCGTCTATCGCGCCTTCCTGCAGGACATCGGCTATGTGGCACCCGCGCCCGCGCCGTTCACGGTCGGCACGG
>CALLYR010000412.1 GCA_937859005.1 uncultured Paracoccus sp.
GCGGCTCTCGGGCGTGGCGATGCCTGCTTCTTTCAGCCGCTGCGCGATGCCCACATCGACGACCAGCGTCGCGGGCGGGGCGCCGTCCCGCCGCTCGACCTTCAGCCCGCCAAGGTCGGACCCGGCCAGCGCCCGGGCGGTCGCGGCGTCGGCATAGCCCAGTCCCGGCGGCGTGACGAAGGCGCGCAGGTCGCCCGAAGGCAGGGCCCAGCCGCCGCCCGCAACGCCGAGGGTCTCGCGCGTCGCAGGCTCGATCCCCAGCACGGCCACCCGGCGCCCGCCTGTGGACAGCCGCCCCTCGGCCAGCGGCGAGACAATCCAGCCTGCCCGCCGCAGCGCGACGTAATCGGCCGTGGTCAGGACTGCGCCCGGCGCGGGCTCCAGCCGGTCCAGCGCGCCCGCGCCCAGGCGATCGGCGGCTTGGGCATAGCTGGCGCGCGCCTCGGCATTCACGGCCTGCACCCCCGACCACAGGGCGGTGGCCAGCATGATCCCCGCCAGCAGCATGGCCAGCTGCAGCGGCCGGCGGCGCCAGTGCGACATCAGCGCCCACAGGATCAGGCGCGCCCGGCCCGTCATGCAAGGCGTCCGGCGCTCAGATGCACGCGGCGGTCGCACAGGGCCGCCAGCCGCAGCGAATGCGTGACCAGCACCAGCGACGTGTCCTGCCGGCGCACCAGCGACAGCATCAGCGCGGCCACCGCGTCGCCCGTCGCCTCGTCCAGATTGCCCGTCGGCTCGTCGGCCAGCACCAGCGGCGGCTGCCCGGCCAGCGCCCGCCCGATGGCCACGCGCTGCTGCTGGCCGCCCGAAAGCTGTTCGGGATAGCGTCCGAGCAATTCCGACAGACCCAGCGCATCGGCCAGCGCGGCCGTGCGCGCAGGATCGTGACGGTCCGCCAGCCGCGCCTGAAAGGCCAGGTTCGCCCCGGCGGTCAGCGACGGGATCAGGTTGAACTGCTGGAAGATCATGCCCACGCCGCCGCGCCGCAATGCCGCGCGGGCGCGATCGTCCGCCGCGCGCATGTCGGTTCCCAGCACCGTCAGCGCGCCCGCATCCGGCACATCGAGACCGGCGATCAGATGCAGCAGCGTGCTCTTGCCGCTGCCGGACTCGCCGGTCAGCG
>CALLYR010000413.1 GCA_937859005.1 uncultured Paracoccus sp.
GTGACGCCTCTGGTCGCGATGCGGAACGGGCGCTGGAAATACAGCCGCTGCCTTGCCGATCCCGAACAGTTGTTCGACCTGAGCGCCGACCCGGACGAGCGGGTGAATCTGGCCCCCGACCCCACCCATGCCGACACGCTTGCCCGCCTGCGCGCGATGGCAAAGGCGCGCTGGGACCTGACCGCCTATGACGCCGAGGTGCGCGAAAGCCAGGCGCGGCGCTGGGTGGTGTACGAGGCCCTGCGGAACGGCGCCTATTTCCCGTGGGATTACCAGCCGCTGATGCAGGCGTCCGAACGCTATATGCGCAACCACATGAATCTGGACACGCTGGAGGAAAGCAAACGCTTTCCGCGCGGGAAATGAGTGGGGCCGCGGCCCTGCCCCCTTGCCCTCAGCGCCGGTTGTCCAGCGCCGCCCAGAATCCGGCGATGGCGCCAAGGATCAGCGACACCAGACCCGGCACGATGACATAGAAGATGATCGCCGACCGCCGCAGCTGCGCCTCGTCGGTCAGGACCGTGCGCGTGGAAATCCAGCCGCCGATGGCCAGCACCGCGCAGATGGCCAGCGCGCCCATTATCCCGGCCAGCCCATAGCGCCGCGCCAGCAACCAGGCGGCCATCCCCGGCAGCGTCACGGCCAGTGCGGCCGTCAGGGCCCAGTCAGCGATCATTCCATCCTCCGTAACGGCACGCCGGCACCGCGGCGGCGGCGCTGGACCGGACACCACGCCAGCAGCGTCAGCCCCAGCGCAAAGGCCCCGCCCCCCACCACCGGACCGCAGTCATAGGTCAGCCAGCCCAGAAGAGGAACCCCCGCGATCACTGCCACGGCCTGCGCCCGCGGCCGTTGCCCCGGCCGCAGCAGGCCCATCAGGCTGACCCCCAGCATCCAGAGCAGGGCCGCAGCCAGGCACAGCAGAGGCGAGCCGCCCACCATGACGCTCAGGCCGCCCGGACCTGCAGCCGGTCGGGCAGCGCATTGGCCCAGGCCGAAATCGTGCCTGCCCCCAGACAGACCACCATGTCGCCGGGCCGGGCCTGTTCGCGCACCAGACGCGCCAGATCGGCCTCGTCCATCACCGCGCGGGCATGGCGGTGGCCGTGGGCGATCAACCCGGCCACCAGATCGTCGCGGGACGCGCCGGGGATCGGGTCCTCGCCCGCGGAATAGACCTCGGCGATGGCGACCACGTCGGCTTCGTTGAAACAGGTGCAGAAATCGTCGAACAGGCTCGACAGCCGGGTATAGCGGTGCGGCTGGTGGACCGCGATCACCCGGCCCTGCGTCGCCTGCCGCGCGGCCTTCAGCACAGCCGCGATTTCCACCGGATGGTGGCCGTAATCGTCGATGATGGTGACGCCATTCACCTCGCCCACGCGGGTGAAGCGGCGGCCGACGCCGCCGAAGCGGGCCAGCGCCTCGCGGATCTGGGCGCGCTTCATGCCCAGATGGCGCGCGACCGCAACGGCGGACAGCGCGTTCGAGACATTGTGGTCACCCGGCATCGGGAGGGTGCAGCCCTCGATCATCGGAACCTCGCCGCTGTCGTCCCGCTCGCCCTGCAGCGCGATGTCGAAATGCGCGATGCCCTTTTCATAGCGCAGGTTGACCGCCCGCACATCCGCCTGGGCATTGAAGCCGAAGGTCACGACGCGGCGGTCGGTCACGCGGCCGACGAGGCCTTGCACCTCGGGGTGGTCGGTGCAGCAGACGGCGATGCCGTAGAAGGGGATGTTCGACACGAAGTCGGTGAAGCCGCGGCGCAGCGCGTCGAAGGACCCCCAGTGTTCCATGTGTTCGGGGTCGATGTTGGTGACGATGGCGATGGTCGCGGGCAGGCGGTTGAACGACCCGTCGGATTCGTCGGCCTCGACCACCATCCATTCGCCGGCGCCGGCGCGCGCGTTCGAGCCATAGGCGTGGATCACGCCGCCGTTGATGACGGTCGGATCAAAGCCGCCCGCGTCCAGCAGCGTCGCCACCATCGTCGTGGTGGTGGTCTTGCCATGCGTGCCCGCGATGGCGATGTTCGATTTCAGGCGCATCAGTTCGGCCAGCATTTCCGCGCGGCGCACGACCGGCAGGCCGCGCAGGCGGGCCTCCTCAAGCTCGGGGTTGCCCTTCTTGATGGCGGTGGACATCACGACCACGCCCGCCTCGCCGATATTCTCGGCGCGCTGGCCCTCGAAGATGCGCGCGCCCAGCGATTCCAGCCGGTCGGTGATCTTCGAGCGTTTCGCATCCGACCCCTGCACGTCATAGCCCAGCGTCATCAGCACCTCGGCGATGCCCGACATGCCGATTCCCCCGATGCCGATGAAATGGATGGGGCCAAGTTCGCCGGGG
>CALLYR010000414.1 GCA_937859005.1 uncultured Paracoccus sp.
AAGCCCGATGTCGTCGCGCCGGGCACCGACATCCTGTCGTGCCGTTCCTCCAGCGCTCCGGCCGGCAGGTTCTGGGGGCTCGACCCCGCCCATCCCACCTATGGCTATATGGGGGGAACCAGCATGGCCGCGCCGCTCGTCGCGGGATGCGCGGCGCTGGTGCGGCAGTATTTCGAGCAGCAGCGCCAGCACGCGCCCTCGGCCGCGCTGCTTCGCGCAACGCTCGTCAACGGCACGCGCTGGCTTACCGGACAGCATTCCAATGCCACCAATCCGCCCGGAGGAGTGGTGCCGGAGGGAAATTTCGATCAGGGCTTCGGACGGATCGACATGCCCGCCACCCTGCCCCATCCTGGCAATCCCGATCTTGTCCTTGCCTTCGAGGACAACTGGCAGGCGCCCGGCGACCAGCTTGCAAGTACCGGCGACCGCAGGCGCTGGGTGGCCGAGGTGGCAAGCGCCAGCCTGCCGCTGCGCATCTGCCTTGCCTATACCGACCTTCCGGCGCGCGCCCTGCAGTACAACCTCAACCTTTTCGTGCAGGCGCCGGACGGCACGAAATACCTCGGCAACCAGCAACTGCGCCTGGGCCTGAAGATCCCGGACACCGACAACAACGTCGAGGTCCTGCGGATCGCCGCGCCGGCCCCCGGCCGTTACCTGATCCAGATCACGGCCCAGAACCTGCTGAAGACTCCCCAGGATTTCGCGCTCGTGGTCACGGGACATCTGACGACAGACCAGTTGACGCCGGCATAGCCGGCCCTGCGGCAGGCGGCCGCAATGTGATCCGTCGAAGAGATTCCCCGGAAAGGGCGATGTCGCATGCCCTTCGGCAGAAGGGATTCGCATCGGATCTGTGGCCGCATGTCCGGGCGGGCAACGGCATTGATGCCGTATTCTATAGAATATTCACAAGGTGTTTGTATTTTTCTGACAAGGCCGATCTGGATTTCTCCCCCTAGTTTCCACCGCTGTCACGGAGGAAACGAGACGCTCGCAAAGGTAGGGAGGAGATTACCTTGGCCATGGCATCAGACGAAAACATCATATCCGATCGGCCAGAGGACGAAAAGCTCGGCATCGCCGAGAATGTCGCCTATGGCTTTCAGCATATCCTGACCATGTATGGCGGCATCGTCGCCGTGCCCCTGATCGTCGGACAGGCGGTCGGCCTCGCTCCGGCCGATATCGGACTGCTGATCACCGCGTCGCTGTTCGCCGGCGGCGTGGCGACCATGCTGCAGACGATCGGGGTGCCGTTCTTCGGTTGCCAGCTGCCGCTCGTGCAGGGCGTGTCGTTCGCGGGCGTCGCGACGATGATCGCCATCGGAGGCAATGGAGGTCTGCCGGCGATCTTCGGCGCGGTCATCGCGGCCTCGTTATTGGGCCTTCTGATCACGCCCGTCTTTTCCCGCATCACGCGTTTCTTCCCGCCGCTCGTGGCCGGGATCGTGATCACCACCATCGGCCTGACGCTGATGCCGGTCGCCGGCCGCTGGGCCATGGGGGGCAATCCCGGCGCGCCCGACTTCGGCAGCCCGGCGAACATCCTGCTGGCGGGCGTGACGCTGGCCTTCGTGCTGATCCTCAGCAAGCTGGGCAATGCCACGATATCGCGGCTGTCGATCCTGCTTGCGCTGGTGATCGGCACCCTCATCGCCTGGGCGACCGGCATGACCGATTTCTCGCGGGTCGCCGGAGGGCCGATGTTCGCGCTGCCGCAGATCTTCCACTTCGGCTGGCCGACCTTCGGGGTCGCGGCGACCCTGTCGATGTTCATCGTCATCCTGGTGACGCTGGTCGAAACCTCGGCCGACATCTTCGCCGTGGGCGAGATCGTCGAGACGAAGGTGGATTCAAAGCGGCTGGGCGACGGGCTGCGCGCCGACATGCTGTCGAGCATGCTTGCGCCCTTTGTCGGCTCGTTCACGCAAAGCGCCTTTGCCCAGAACGTCGGCCTC
>CALLYR010000415.1 GCA_937859005.1 uncultured Paracoccus sp.
CCGGCCTGTCAGGCCACCGCCCGCGCGGGGGCGGCCACCCCCAGCGCGGCGCAGACCTGCGCGGTCAGCTCGGGCCGGTTCAGCGTATAGAAATGCAGCCGGTCCGCGCCGCCCTCGATCAGCCGCCGGCACAGATCGACCGCCAGATCGCGGGCCAGCGTCCGTTCGCCCGCAGGACCGGCGGCCGTGAACGCATCCTCGGCCCATTGCGGCACGCTGGTCCCGCAGCGGGCGGCAAAGCGTTTTGCGCCCGCCCAGCCCTGGATCGGCAGGATGCCGGGGATGACCGGGGCATCCACCCCGGCCGCCGCGCAGGCGTCGCGGAAGCGGAAGAAGGTGTCGGCGTCGAAGAAGAACTGGGTAATTGCGCTGCTGGCGCCCGCCTCGACCTTGCGCTTCAGCCAGGCCACGTCGGCATGGGTGCCGGGGCTGTCGGGGTGCGGTTCGGGATAGGCGCCGCAGCGGATGGTGAAATCGCCGCGCCGGGCGATCGCCTCGATCAGTTCCACGGAACTGGCGAAGCCGTCGGGATGCGGGCGGAACGCCGTTTCGCCCTGCGGCGCGTCGCCCCGCAGCGCCACGATTTCCTGCACGCCCGCCGCGGCATAATCGTCTACGATCTGCATCGTCTCGGCCCGCGTCGCCTCGACGCAGGTCAGGTGGGCCGCGACATTCAGGCCGCAATGCGACCCCAGCGCGGTCACCGCCTCGTGCGTCAGCTGCCGGGTGGTGCCGCCCGCGCCATAGGTGACGGATACGAAGTCCGGCCCCAGCGGCGCCAGCGCCTGCGCGGTTTCCCACAGCTTGAACGACTGGTCGAGGTTCCGGGGCGGGAAGAATTCGAAGCTGACGGCGGGGACTTGCATGGGCGATTCCTTTTCTTGTTCCCCTTGTGTCATGCAGCGGTCCGTGAAACTAATTCATATTCCACAACATCAAGATGAGGCTCTCTCATCATGCACCTTGAACTTCGCCATCTGCGCACGATCCGCGCCATTCACGATTACGGCGGCTTGGCACGTGCGGCGGATGTGCTGAACATCACGCAAAGCGCGCTGTCCCATCAGGTCCGCGCGATGGAGGAGCAGGCCGGCACCTCGCTGTTCCTGCGGCAGGTCAAGCCCATGCGCCTGTCGCCTGCGGGCCTGCGGCTGCTGACGCTGGCGCGACAGGTGCTGCCGCTGGTCGAGGCCGCCGAGGCCGAGATGCGCGGCGTCACGCAGGGGCGGATCGGGCGGCTGCATGTCGCCATCGAATGCCACGCCTGCTTCGACTGGCTGTTGCCGGTGCTGGACCGCTTCCGCCATGCCTGGCCCGCCATCGACATGGACATCCGCGCGGGGCTGGCCTTCCACGCCCTGCCGGCGCTGGCGCGGGGCGAGGTCGATCTGGTGGTGTCGTGCGACCCGGAAGACGTGCCCGGCGTCATCTTCCAGCCGCTGTTCGATTACGAGCCGACGCTGGTGGTCCCGGCCGGGCACCGGCTGGCGGCGCGCGGCCACGCCGAGCCGGGCGATCTCGCAGCCGAGACGCTGATCACCTATCCGATGGACCGGACGCGGCTGGACGTGTTCACCCAGTTCCTCGACCCCGCGGGCGTCACCCCGGCGGTGGTCCGCACGGTGGAACTGACCGATGTGGCGGTGATGCTGGTCGCATCGGGCCGGGGCGTGGCGGTCATGCCCGACTGGGTGCTGGAACGCCACCGGGACAATCCCGAACTTGCGTTCCTGCGGCTGGGGCGGGACGGGCTGGACCGCCGCCTTTACGGCGCGATCCGGGAAACCGACGCCGATCTGGCCTATATGCGCGAGGTGCTGCGGCTGGCGCGGGAACAGCGCGGCGACGGCTGATCCGCTTCACTTTCCGGGCGCCCCGCTCTAGACAGCGCGCCAACCCCAAAGGATTCCGTCATGGCCAGCGCCAATCTCAACATCATGATCAAGGCCGCGCGCAAGGCGGGCCGCAGTCTTGTCAAGGACTTCCGCGAGGTCGAGAACCTGCAGGTCAGCGTCAAGGGCGCGGGCGACTTCGTCAGTCGCGCCGACCGCGAGGCCGAACGCATCATCAAGGAAGACCTGCGCACCGCCCGCCCCAATTACGGCTGGGTGGGCGAAGAGACAGGGACCGAGCCGGGCGAGGATCCGACCCGGCGCTGGATCGTCGATCCGCTGGACGGGACCACCAACTTCCTGCACGGCCTGCCGCATTGGGCGGTCAGCATCGCGCTGGAGCACAAGGGCGAAATCGTGGCGGCCGTGGTGCTGGACCCCGCCAAGGACGAGCTGTTCTTTGCCGAAAAGGGCGAGGGCGCGTTCATGAACGACCGCCGCCTGCGCGTGTCTGGGCGGCGCGACATGGGATCGGCGATCTTCGCGACCGGCGTGCCCTTCGGCGGGCGCGGCACGCTGCCCGCCACGCTGAAGGATCTGGCGCGGCTGATGCCGAGGACGGCGGGCGTCAGGCGCTGGGGATCGGCGGCGCTGGATCTCGCCTATGTCGCGGCCGGACGATTCGACGGATACTGGGAACGCGGCATCCAGTCCTGGGACGTGGCGGCGGGCGTCCTGCTGGTCCGCGAGGCGGGCGGCTTCGTCGAGCCGATCCGGCCGGGCGACAACCTTGTCGAATGCGGCTCGATCGTGGCCGGGAACGCGCAGTTGTTCGAACCCTTCGCCGAGGTCATCCGCAGCCGCGACTGACGGGGCGGCCGGAAGCCGCGGTGCCGTCCGGGCCGCAACTTTGCGACAGGCGGGCCTCTGGGCCTTGACACTGCCGGTCCGGGGGGCGAGGCGCTTGATCCGTGGCGGAATGTCCTGATCCGTCCGCAAGGTGCCATGATGCCGCAACCCTCCGGATTTGTCCCGCGCCCCGACGGGGCCGCGCCCCTGATGCCGTCTGCCGCCGAGGCTGGCCCTGCACCGTCGCCGGCCGCGGCGCCGGGCAGCGACCGGCAGGGCCTGGCGATCCTGCTGATGTGCCTGACCAGCTTCCTGTTCGCGATGCAGGATGGGGTGTCGCGGTATCTGGGCGAGCATTATTCGCCATTCTTCATCGTGATGATCCGCTATTGGGTCTTTGCGCTGTTCGTCGCCGCGGTCGCGGCCCGCGCGCCGGGGGGCCTGCGCGCAGCCACCCGTTCGCGCCGCCCGATCCTTCAGGTCGTTCGGGGCCTGCTGCTGGTGGCCGAGGTCGTGGCGATGATCTATGCCTATGTCCTGCTGGGACTGGTCGAGACGCATGCCATCTTCACCGCCACCCCGTTGATGGTGGTGGCGCTGTCGGGTCCGGTCCTGGGCGAACGGGTCGGCTGGCGGCGCTGGCTGGCGGTGATGGCGGGATTCGCGGGCATCCTGGTCATCCTGCAGCCCGGCCTGCGCGTCTTCAGTCCGTGGAGCGTGCTGCCCCTGCTGGCCGCGCTGATGTTTGCGGTCTATGGGCTGCTGACGCGGCTGGTGGCGCGCGACGACAGTTCCACCGTCAGCTTTTTCTGGACCGGGATGGCGGGGGCGGCGGGGATCACGGTCGTCGGGCTGTGGCATATCGAACCGATGGCGCCGGCCGACTGGCCCTGGATGGCGGCGCTGTGCGTGCTGGCGATGCTGTCCCACTGGCTGCTGATCCGCGCCTATGAACTGGCCGAGGCGTCCAGCCTGCAGCCCTTCGCCTATACCCAGCTGGTCTGGATCAGCCTGATCGGATTTGCCGTCTTCGGCGAACGGGTCGGGCTGAACGTGATCCTGGGCGGCGCGATCGTCGTCGCCGCAGGGCTGTTCACCTGGTGGCGGTCGCTTCGGCGAAGCCGTCTGGCAGCGCATAGCCCCCGCCGCTGAGCCGTTCGAGGATCGGCGCCGCAGGCCACGCCCCTCCATCCCCCGGCTGCAAGACGGCGACGGGCGGGGCGTTTCCGGCGGCTGCATCCTGCACCGCCGGGATGGCGGACGCGGGCGCCGGTTCCGGCGCGATGGTCTGCGGGGCAGGCGGCAGGGACGGGAGGGGCGAACCCGCTTCGTCAGCCGCACGGCCGGGTCCGGCGGGTCCCGCGGGCGCGGCTGGCTGCGCCGCCAGCCGCGCGGCCGCGTGCACGGCGGGCGGCGTGGGCGGCGGCCGCTGCGACAGCGCCAGCACCAGGGGCGAGATCTTCGGCACGGGCATCAGACCCCCGCCCCGCAGGTCCCAGGTCGGCACGATCGGGACTGGCCGTCCCGCAATGCGTGCGCGATAGATCGGCAGCGATTCCGCCACCCGCATGACATAGGTGCGGGTTTCGTCGAAGGGGATCATCTCGACCCAGTCCACCGGATCGGCGCCGCCGGGACCCGCGCGGCGCAGGTCCCCGAAATCGTCCAGCCAGCGCGCCGACCGCCCCGGCCCCGCGTTATACCCTGCGGCGACCAGCGCGACCGAGCCGCCGAAACGGTCGCGCAGCCCGGTCAGATAGGCCGCCCCCAGCCGCGCGTTATAGGCCGCGTCCCGCGTCAGCCGGGCAAGCTCATAGGGCAGGCCCAACTGGCGCGCCATCTGTTCGGCCGTTCCCGGCATCACCTGCATCAGCCCCCTGGCCCCGGCGCGCGAACTGACGGTGTGGTTGAATTCGCTTTCCCGCCGGGCGATCGACATGACCAGTTCCGGCGGCAGGCCCAGATCGCCGCGTTCCAGCCCGGTCAAGGGGAAATGGGCGGCGGGATAGACGCCGCCCCTGGCCGCAGCCGCCTTGGCCAGCCGCAGTGCGTCCCAAGGGCGGTGCAGCTCCATCATCAGCCGCGCCATGCGGGCGATGTCGTCAGGCGGCGCGGATTCGGCCAGATGCAGGAAAAACCGCTGTCCCTGTCCGGGCTGGCCTGCGGCAATCAGCCAGACGCCCGCCTGGAACACCCCGTTTTCCGCCAGCGCCGAGCCGCGCCAGTCGGGCAGGGTTTCCACGCCGCGTCCGGCCACGGCAAGCGCGGGGTCCATGGGCGCGCCGATCCGTTCGGCGGCCAACTGGCCATAGAACGCCGACTGATGCTGCGCCGCACGCGCATAGGCGGCCTGTGCGGCGGTCGCGTCACCCATCGCCTCGGCCGCGCGGCCCTGCCAGTAATGGCTGCGCGACAGGGTGATCGGGCCGCTGTCCGTTGTGGGCAGGCGGGCGAAATGCCGTGCCGCGTCCTGCGGACGCCCCGCCCGCAGCGCGGCATAGCCCGCCAGCCAGTCCAGTTCCGCCGCGTCCTCTCCGCCCGGAAGGAAATGATTCGCCGCCAGCCGTTCTGCCAATGCCCA
>CALLYR010000416.1 GCA_937859005.1 uncultured Paracoccus sp.
CGGCGGAAAGCGCCGGCCGATGGCCTGCATCTCTTCGGGTGAGGGGCGGCGGGGCGCATGTTTCAGCCGCAGGCCCGAGCCGCGCAGGCTCTTGTTCGCCTTCTTCAGGTTGCAGGGCGAACAGGCGGCGACGACGTTTTCCCAGTTCGTCACGCCCCCGCGCGACCGCGGCACCACATGGTCGAAGGTCAGGTCGCCCCTTGCCCCGCAATACTGGCAGCAGAATTCGTCCCGCAGAAAAAGATTGAAGCGCGTGAAGGCCACGCGCTTCTGGGGTTTGACGTAATCCTTCAGCACCACGACCGAAGGTATGCGTATCGCCTGATGCTGCGACCGCACCACACCTTCATATTCGGCCAGGATGCTGACCCGGTCCAGGAACACCGCCTTGATGGTTTCCTGCCACGGCCACAGCGACAGCGGATAATAGCTGAGCGGGCGGAAATCGGCATTCAGGACCAGTGCCGGGTTGCTGCGCAAGGATGCGGGGTCGCGCACGAAGTGCGTGCGGAAATCGGCCGCGCCTTGGTGGTCGTCCAGCATCGTGCGTCGTCCGCCTTTGCCCGGCGGGACCGGGCCTGTCAGAACCGTCGGGCCGAATATATCGGGCGGCTGCCACCTGACAACCCCGGATAAATGCCCGCCCCCGCAATAGCGCGCCGCTGTGACGAGGCCGTGACAGGACGCAGTTTGCCTTTGGGAGATGCCCATCCCGCGTGATAGAACGGCGCGCTGTCCCCGCAGCCCAGGGCGCGGGCGGACGGCAGGGAGTCACACCCATCCACCGGACGCGCGCAGCCATGGTCGCCGCGGCCCTGTGCCTTGCCGCGACCGCGGCGCTGGCCGACCCCGGCATCGTCCGGGTCAGGTCCCCCAACGGAGAGGTCTATGCCGACGCGCGCGGCATGACGCTGTATGTCTTCGACAAGGACAGCCCCGGCAAGTCCACCTGCGAGGGCAGTTGCGCGGCCAACTGGCCGCCGCTGGTCGCCCCCGCCGGGTCCGCCGCCGCCGGACCCTTTGCGCCGATCCAGCGCAGCGACGGCACGATGCAATGGGCGATGAACGGCCGGCCGCTGTATCTGTGGGCCAAGGACGCCAAGCCCGGCGATGTCACCGGCGACGGCGTAGGCGGGGTCTGGCACGCGGCGCGATAACCGCGCCCCGTTCCATCAGCCGTCCTTCAGGACCTCGCGGACGAAGGACAGCGCCACCGACAGGCCATCGGGCGCGATTCCGTGCCCGGTGCCCTTCATGACGTGGCCATAGACGGTGAAGCCGGCGCCGGTCAGCGCATCCGCCGCCAGCCCCATGTCGGCGAACGGCACCATCGGGTCCTGATCGCCGTGGACCAGCAGCACCGGCGGCTTGACCCGGACCTCGGCCGCCTGCCGTTCGGGCGCCAGCAGCCGGCCCGAAAAGCCCACGATGCCCGCCACCGCCTGCGTCCTGCGCGGCAGCACATGCAGCGCCATCATCGTGCCCTGCGAAAATCCGACCACGACCATCCGGTCGGCCCCCAGCCCCTCACGCGTCAGCACCCCGTCGAGAAAGCCGTTCACATCGTCGATGGACCGCGCCATCGAGGACATCGCCTCGGTTTCCGTCGAGCCGTCGAGCCAGGGTATCGGAAACCATTGCCGGCCCATGGGATTGTTGCGGCAGGGTTCCGTCGCGTCGGGGGCGTAAAAGGCCGTGCCCGGCAGATGCGGCGCCAGCGGATCGGCCAGACCCAGCAGGTCGGCCCCGTCCGCGCCATAGCCGTGCAGGAACACGATCACCGAATCGGCCCTGGCCGGGCCGCGGCGGCCCGATTTCAACTCTCGCGTCATCTGACCCCCTCGCGTCCCCTAGCCAGCCGGTAATAGGCCCACAGCCCCCGCGCCGCAACCGACCGCCACGGCCGCCACGGCTCGGCCAGACGTTCCAGCACCTTCGGCGTCGGCCGCGTGGGCAGGCCGTAAAGCAGCCGCGCCGATTCCTGCAGCGCAAGGTCGGCGGGGGCAAAGACATCCGTCCGGCCCAGCGCGAACAGCAGATACATCTCGGCCGTCCAGCGCCCGATGCCGGGCAGCGCGGTCAACTGCCGGGTCACCCGGTCGTCGGGCAGATCGCGCAGGGCGTCCCAGTCCAGTCCCGCCGCGACGATGCCGCGCAGATAGCGGATCTTGGGCCCCGACAGGCCG
>CALLYR010000417.1 GCA_937859005.1 uncultured Paracoccus sp.
CCCCGCCGGCGGCCGGAGGCGTCCCCCGAAGGCCGGGCCGGACAGGCCGGCCTCCCCGCAGGTCTGCCCCGCCCTGTCCTGCCTGCACAGGCCGGCTCCTCGCCGGGCCCCCGGTCAGTGGCAGGCGTGCCGCTCGGGGGCGATCACGTCGCAGCTGAACGCGAGGAACCGGCCATCGTCGTTGCCCACCACCGGGCCGAGGGGTTGGGGCGACCAGCCGAGGCGCTTTGCCATCCGCAGGAAGGCGGGCGGTCCCAGGAACAGGCAGGCCCGCGCGCACCGCTCGTGAAGGAACTCGTTGGCCGTTCTCAGGATCGCCTCCGCGATCCCTTCCGGCTTCTCCTCGGCCACGAACCGGGTCAGTTCCCAGATGGCCGGATCGACCGGGGGATTCTCGGTGCAGATCCTGGCCGGCATGTTCGGCAGCAGGCCCAGATGCGCGTCCCGGATCATGTAGGAATAGACCAGCACGCCCGAGCCATGGGTCGTATCGGTGCGCTTGAGCCGGGCGCCCCCCAGGACCTTGCCGCTCCGGTGGGCAATGACATAGGTGGTGCTGAAGGTGTCGTATTGCTCGAATTCGATCCCGTCGATGTGATTGAGGGGCCATTCCATCCGGTCCACGAAGACACGCTTGCGGAATCGCATGAACGCCACCACCAGATCCATGTTCCGAAAACCGTTCGACAGATCGACGACGGTGACTTCAAAATCCCTGGAAGCGGTGCCCATGGTTCAGTGAACTGCCGCCGCATCGGACGGAAGCCGGGCAAGGCCGAGGAATTGCCGGCCCCCGATCGGGTTGACGAGCCACAGGCCGTGCGTCGTCACCTCGACCGTCACGACCCCGTCCACCGCATAGGCCGTGAAATACTCGGCCAGGGTGGCCGACATGTCCGCCGAGAACTCGGCTTTCGCCACGACCCTGACATCATTGTTTCCGCGCATGGTTCCCCTCTCGCATCCCGAGCCAGCCTCGACGTCCCCTAGCACCTCCCTGCTGGTCATGTCCCCGCCCAGGCCCTATGTCCTGACCAATCGGATGCCCGAAAGGTTACTTCGCGGCGAGCCGGAGGGTCCCATGGTCGCTGATGTCATTCCCAATTTCGAACGCGAGCTCGAACAGCTCTCCGTCGTGGCTCCGGCCGGATGGAACCTCGCCTTCAACTATCGCTGGAACGGGCCCGAACACATGTATGTCGGCTACCCCGAGGCCTGGCGCGCCGAATATGAATCCAAGAACTATGCCATCGGCGACCCCATCCTGCTGTGGATCCTGAGCAAGGACAGGGGATGCGCCCGCTGGTCGGAGGTGAGGATGCCGGACCTGCGCGGGGTCATGGAGAAGGCGCGCAGGCACCGGATCAACCATGGCGCCGTGTTCACGCGCCAGGTGGGGGCGACCAAGTCCTTCCTCAGCATGGCCCGGTCGGATCGCGAATTCACGAATGACGAACTGGCGGCCTATAACGCCCGCTTCAACCTGTGGGTCGATCTGCTGGTCAACCGCGCCGACCTGAGCGCCGGCGAACTTGAGGTGCTGCGCTCCTTCCGGGACGGGCTGGGCCAGGCGGAAACCGCGCGCGTGCTCGGCATTTCCGAATCCACCGTGAAGCAGCGGTTCGTGAAGATCTGTGCAAAGCTGAACGCCAGCACGCGCACCCAGGCCGTCGCCATCGCGGTCGCCCGGAATTACCTCGGGTAACTTTCGCGGATAGCCGATCAGTCACTTCCGCCGCCCTCCTTCCGGCTCCGACGACATCCCCGGTCCACAGATCGCCGAAGGCCGGACGACCCGCGCCTGCATGTCGCCGCCCGCGGCCGCCAGGACACAGGTCGCGGCGGCCGGCTTGCCCGTCGGACGATGCGGGGCTGCGAGGGGATGGCATCCGGGATCCTCTCACGCGCATTCCGGACCGATGACCTGCCGGGAGAGGGAGCAGATCATGCGCCTTTCCCCTTGCCGCCGTTCTGGAAGACGTCGGGCCCCGCGCCTCGCGGACGCTCAGCGGGCCTTCGCCACTGCGCCCGGACCCGCCGCATCCCGCCCGCCGGGCAACCATGGGCTGAAAGACCGGAATCCGGGATCGCATCGCATCCGTTCCCGCTGCCGGACAGGATGGCATTCCCGGCCAACCCGCTGATGAGGTCGCTGCCGCTGTCGCCCGCAGGATTGCCGCGGCCATTGGCCCGGTTCTTTCGCGGCGCGCACAAGCAACTTCCGATTGCGTTTCACGATCTCCCCTGCGTTCAGGGGAAATGCCGGAACTCGCCATTACGGCGAATTCCGGCGATCACGTTCCGCCGTGGCCGGAACTGCTGCGCGGCCACGATTCCGCAGATCCTGCCAATGCATGGAACTGACGGGGAGCCGGGAGGATGGATCCCGATTCCCCCTGCGATGCAGATCGGCTTTCCCTGCAGACGCAAGGACGCGTCAACCCCTGGGGCTCATCCCGCCAGATCGTCCAGCGTGCGCCCGGCGTCGAGCGCGGCATTGATCCACCGCGGGCGCCGCCCGCGACCGGACCAGGTTTCATCCTGATTGTCCGGATTGACATAAAGCCTGTCCGAGCGCGCCGCCGCGCCGCGTCTGGCCGTGCCGCGCGGAACCTTGTCGCCCAACAGCTCGGTCAGCCTGAAGCCGTGGCTTTTGGCCACCTCCGCGGCCGCCGCCACAGCGGCTTGCCGCTTTCGATCCTGAAAACTTGAAATCGCGCGGTCGAGATTTTTCCGAAGATCGCGCAATTCATCCAGAGACATGTTCTCCAGATCTTCCCTCATGATCATTATCTCCCTCTTGCTGGTTTTTTGACTTCGGAGCGGTTTATCCTCTGAATGCTCATCATGCCAGTAAATTGGACAAGCTGCGCCTTTGGTCGAGGTTCCGGTTCCGGCCGCCCGCGGCCTTTCCCCCGATCCGGACATCCCGGTCCATGCGGATGGCGATTTCCGATGAGGGCGCGCGGTCCGTTATCCGGCGTTCCGGCCGCAGCGATCCGAATGCGGCAGCGAAGGCAGGCAAGCCGCTGCGGCGGCGCGAGGCGTCGGCGGTCCTGCGGGGATCAGGGCGCCGCAGGACCGGGACAAGCCGGCC
>CALLYR010000418.1 GCA_937859005.1 uncultured Paracoccus sp.
GATCGGCCCATCGGGGCCAGTCGCCGACGGCAAGTCCCGCCCGGTTCCCGGCACCGAATACCGCGTGATCCTGGGCCCGCCGCAGGACATCGCCGCCCGTCCCCAGCCGATTCCGCTGAACATCGCCTATGAGGACAACGCGCTGATCGTGATCGACAAGCCCGCGGGCATGGTCGTCCACCCCGCGCCGGGCAGCCCGGACGGCACGCTGGTCAATGCGCTGCTCGCGCATTGCGGGGACAGCCTGTCCGGCATCGGGGGCGCGGCGCGGCCGGGAATCGTCCACCGGATCGACAAGGACACCTCGGGGCTGCTGGTCGTGGCCAAGACGGACCTGGCGCATCAGGCGCTGGCCCGCCAGTTCGGCGACCACAGCGCCGCGCGGCGGTATCTGGCGGTGGCGCATGGGGTGATCGACGCGGGCGACGCGCGGCTGCGCGGCACCCCCGGCGTGGCGTTCGAGCCGGGCGGCGTGCTGAGGATCACGACTTATCTGGGCCGCCACCCGACCGACCGGCAGCGGCAGGCGGTCAGCCTTGATCGCGGCCGCCCGGCGGTCACGCGGGCGCGGATGCTGGAACGCTATGGCAACCCGCCCGCGGTCATGCTGGCCGAATGCCGGCTGGAAACCGGGCGCACCCACCAGATCCGGGTGCATCTGGCCCATTGCGGGCTGGGGCTGGTGGGCGATCCGGTCTATGGCGGCGCGCGCAGGGCCTCTGCCCGCGCGCTGGGTCCGGCCGCGGCCGTGGTCGCCGCCTTTCCCCGGCAGGCGCTGCACGCAGCCCATCTGGGATTCGCCCATCCCGTCAGCGGCGACTGGATGTCCTTCGACAGTCCCCTGCCCCCCGACATGGCGGCGCTGGTTGCCGCGCTGCGGGGAACCTGCGATGCCGCCCCTGCGTTCCCCCCATCCGGCACCGGCCGGACCTGAGGTTATTGTCATGGCCAGTTATTCCAACCTTCCCGCCCCCAGCCCCGAACAGGGGCTGAACCGCTATCTTCAGGAAATCCGCAAGTTTCCCCTGCTGGAGCCGGAAGAGGAATACATGCTGGCGAAGGCCTGGGTGGACCATGAGGACAGCGAGGCCGCGCACCGGCTGGTCACGTCCCACCTGCGGCTGGCCGCCAAGATCGCGATGGGATACCGCGGCTATGGCTTGCCGCAGGCGGAAGTGATTTCCGAGGCGAATGTGGGCCTGATGCAGGCGGTCAAGCGGTTCGACCCCGAAAGGGGTTTTCGGCTGGCCACCTATGCGATGTGGTGGATCCGCGCCTCGATCCAGGAATACATCCTGCGGTCCTGGAGCCTGGTGAAGATGGGCACCACCAGCGCCCAGAAGAAGCTGTTCTTCAACCTGCGCAAGGCCAAGGCCAAGCTGGGCGCGCTGGAGGAAGGCGACCTGCGCCCCGAAAACGTGGCCCAGATCGCCCACGACCTGAACGTCACCGAACAGGAAGTGATCGAGATGAACCGCCGCCTGGCCGGGGCGGATGCGTCGCTGAACGCCACCGTCGGCGGGGCCGAGGGCGATTCCACTGCCCAGTGGCAGGACTGGCTGGAAGACGAGAGCGCGAACACCGCCGAGGCATTCGCCGAGGCCGACGAGCTGGACACCCGCCGCACCATGCTGACCGCCGCGATGGACGTGCTGAACGACCGCGAACGCGACATCCTGACCGAACGGCGCCTGCGCGACGATCCGATGACGCTGGAGGATCTGTCGGTGCGCTATGGCGTCTCGCGCGAGCGCATCCGCCAGATCGAGGTGCGTGCCTTTGAAAAGCTGCAGGAGCGGATGCGCAGGCTGGCCCGCGATCAGGGCATGGCCATTCAGGATGACGAGGCGTGATGCGGGCGCTTGCCGTCGGGCAGCGCCTCTGGAACAGTGCATCGCGACCGGGACGCCCCAAGGGCGGATCGGGGCTGAATCGGGGTTCTGACGGGAAAGCGCGATCATCGTGACGGCGCTGGCGCAGTATCAGCGGCTGGAGGCACCGGGGATATGGCGGCCGGCCCCTGACGGGCAGCTGCAGGACGTGATCGTATCCTTTGGCGATGTCAGCCTGATCCTGCGCGACCCAAGGTCGGAACTGCCGCTGGCACACTGGTCCCTGCCGGCCGTGATCCGGCTGAATCCCGGCCAGCAGCCCGCGATCTTTGCCCCCTGCGCCAGCGACCGCGACGAGGTGGTCGAGATCGACGACACCCTGATGATCGAGGCCATCGAGAAGGTCCACACGGCCATCGCGGCCAGCCGTCCCCATCCGGGCCGGGTGCGGGGGCTGCTGACCGGGACGGTCGTCCTTCTGCTGGCGGCGGCTGCCGCGATCTGGTTGCCCGATGTCATCAGGCGCCATGCCGCCCGCATCGCGCCCATGGCACAGCGCGAACAGCTGGGCCACCAGATCCTGGCCGACCTGCAGCGGGTGACCGGCCCAAGCTGCAACCGGCCCGCCGGGTCCGCCATGCTGGACC
>CALLYR010000419.1 GCA_937859005.1 uncultured Paracoccus sp.
GCATTCGCGGGACGCTCGGCGGCGGCGGGGGGAACGGCGCCCGGTTCGGGCACAGGGGATGGCTCGACCACCGGCATCCCCGCGCCCCCGGCCGCCATGCCCGCATCCACCGTCAGCGTGCCGCCCATGGCGATGATGCCGGGCGCCTTGTCCTTGAGTTCCAGCACCACCCGCTGCGCGAGCTTCGGCCCCACCCCCGGCGCGCGCCTGACCGCCGCCCAGTCGCCCAGCGCGATGGCCCGGCCCAGTCCTTCGGCCCCCAGCGTGCCCAGGACCGCAAGCGACGCCCTGGACCCGATCCCCTGCACGGATGTCAGCAGCCGGTGCCATTCCTTTTCCAGCAGCGTCGGAAAACCGAAAAGCTGCAGCAGATCCTCACGCACCAGCAGGTCGGTATAAAGCGCCGCCGCCTCTCCCACGCGGGGCAGGCCGGCTGCGGTGCGCTCGCTGACATGGACGATATAGCCCACGCCGCGCACGTCGATCAGGACGTGATCGGGGGCGCGGTGCAGGATGATGCCGGCCACGCGCCCGATCATGCCATCACCTTGATGCGCAGGACCCGCGATTGCAGGTGGCGGGCGTGGCAGATGGCGATGGCCAGCGCATCGGCCGCATCCGGTCCGGCCAGTTCGACGCCGGGCAACTGAAATCGGACCATATGCTCGACCTGCTGCTTTTGCGCGTGACCGACGCCGACGATGGCCTTCTTCACGGCATTGGGCGCATATTCCCCGACCGTCAGCCCTGCCTGCGCCGGGGCCAGCACGGCGATGCCGCGGGCCTGCCCCAGCTTCAGCGTGCCGACGGCATCCTTGTTGACGAAGGTCTGTTCGACCGCCGCGGCATCGGGCGCATGGGCCGCGATCACCGCGACCAGCCCGCGATACAGATCCGACAGCCGCGCCCCCAGATCGGCGCCGTCCGACCGGACGATCCCGTTCGCCACGTGGCGCAGGCGCGATCCGTCCGCCTCGATCACGCCCCATCCCATGTTCACCAGCCCGGGATCGATGCCCAGAACCCGCATCCTGCCGCCTCATGCTTTTCCGATGGGTTAGCACGAAGCGCGAACATCGCCTAGGCGGTTTTCGCGGATCGCTTGACACCCGCCGTCCGCATGGGACACCAACATGTGAATTGCGAGGAACGATGTCCCCTGCCCTGATCGCCCTGCTGCCGTTTCTGGGTGCGCTGCTGCCCGGTCTGATGGTCCGCGCCGGACGGAACGCCGCCGCCATTGCCTGCGCCACGGCGACCGGGCTGGCGCTGCTGGGCCTGTGCCTGCATATCCCTGCGGTGATGGCGGGCGAGGTGATCGCCACCCGCCTGTCCTGGATGCCCCAGATCGGGCTGGCCGCCGATTTCCGGCTGGACGGGCTGGGGCTGCTGTTCGGCATCCTGATCCTGGGGATCGGGCTGCTCATCATCCTTTACGCGCGGTTCTATCTGTCCCCGGACGACGCGGCGGGGCCGTTCTTCACCTATCTCATGCTGTTCCAGGGCGCGATGACGGGGATCGTGCTGTCGGACAACGTCCTGATGATGCTGGTCTTCTGGGAACTGACCTCGCTGTCGTCCTTCCTGCTGATCGGCTTCTGGAAGCACCTGCCCGAAGGGCGGCAGGGCGCCCGCATGGCCCTGACCGTGACGGCGCTGGGGGGGCTGGCGATGATCGCGGGCCTGCTGATGCTGGGTCAGGTCGCGGGGTCGTACCGGCTGTCCGACATCCTGCAGGTGCGGGACGCGGTGCAGGCATCGCCCCTTTACCTGCCGGCGCTGGTGCTGATCCTGATCGGCGCCTTCACCAAGTCGGCGCAGTTCCCGTTCCATTTCTGGCTGCCGCGCGCGATGGCCGCGCCCACGCCGGTCAGCGCCTATCTGCATTCGGCGACCATGGTGAAGGCGGGGCTGTTCCTGATGGCACGGCTGTGGCCGGTGCTGGCGGGCACGCCGGAATGGTTCGCCATCGTCGCGACCACGGGGCTGGTCACGATGCTGGTGGGCGCCGCGATCGCGCTGTTCCAGGACGAGCTGAAGGGATTGCTCGCCTATTCCACCGTCTCGCATCTGGGCCTCATCACGATGCTGCTGGGAATGGGCACGCCCGAGGCGGCGGTGGCGGCGATGTTCCACATCATCGCCCATGCCACCTTCAAGGCCGCGCTGTTCATGACCGCCGGCATCATCGACCACGAGGCGCACACCATGTCCATCGCCCGCCTTGGCGGGCTGCGGGCGCTGATGCCGCTGACCTTCGCGATCGCGACGGTGGCCGGACTGTCGATGGCGGGGATTCCGCCCTTCAACGGCTTCATTTCCAAGGAACTGATGCTGGAACAGGCTGCCCATGCGGAATGGCTGGGGTCGGGCTGGCTGTTCGGGGCGCTGGCGACGCTGGGGGCGCTGTTCTCGGTCGCCTATTCGCTGCGCTATGTCGCACATGTCTTCCTGGGGCCGGTGCGCGACGACTATCCGCACCGCCCGCACGATCCGGGCATGGGGCTGTGGCTGTCGCCCGCGATCCTGGCGGGGCTGGTGGTGGCGATCGGGCTGGCGCCGGTCGCGATGGCGGGCTGGCTGGCCGACGCCGCCGCCTCGGCCGTGACCGGCCTGCCCCAGCGGACGGATTTCGCCCTGTGGCACGGGATCACGCCCGCGCTGGGGCTGTCGGGGCTGGCGATCGTCGGGGGGGCGCTGCTGCTGGCGGCGTGGCGTCCCGCGGACGCCCTGCGCCGCGCGCTGCCGCGCATCGATGCCAAGGCGATCCATGACGACATGATGGAAACCGCCCGGCTGTGGTCGCACCGGATCAGTGACGGCTTCACCAACGGGTCGATGTCGCGCGCGCTGGCCGCATTCACCCTGACCACGCTGATCTGCGGCGTCGCCGCCTGGCATACCGGGCGTGCCGGACCCGAGGTGCGGCCGATGCTGCCCGTCCAGCCCGTGGCCTTCGCCGGCTGGATCATGGCGATGGTCGCCACCGGCTGCATGGTCGCCTTTCACCGCCGCCGCATCCTGGCGCTGGTGCTGGTGGGCATCGTCGGGCTGATCGTGTCGGGGGCCTTCCTGTATCTGTCGGCCCCCGACCTGGCGCTGACCCAGATCTCGGTCGAGGTGGTCACGGTCATCCTGCTGCTGCTGGCGCTGAACTTCCTGCCCAAGCGGACGGTGCTGGACACCGGCAACCTCAAGCGCGGGGCCGACGCCTTCATCGCGGCGCTGGCGGGCCTGGGCTTCGGGGGGCTGGCCTATGTCATCATGCGGCGCGATTTCGCCTTTCCCACGATCTCGGGCTACATGGTGGAAAACAGCCACAGGCTGGGCGGCGGGGACAATGTGGTGAACGTCATCCTCGTCGATTTCCGCGGCTATGACACCTATGGCGAGATCACCGTGCTGGGGATCGCGGCGCTGACGATCTTCGCGCTGACGGAAACGCTGCTGGCGGGGCGGTCGAGGGCGCGGCTGCGCGCCTGGGTCCACGACATGCGCCGCGCCGGCGACCGGCATCCGCTGATGATGGTGGTGGCGACGCGGGTGATCCTGCCGATCTCGCTGGTGGTGGGGCTGTATATCTTCCTGCGCGGCCACAACGCGCCGGGCGGAGGCTTCATCGCGGGGCTGATCGTGTCGGTGGCGCTGGTGATGCAGTACATGGCATCCGGCTTTGCCTGGGCGATGGCGCGGCAGAACATCCCCTATCACGCGCTGATCGGGCTGGGGGTGCTGGCCGCGGGCGTCACCGGGGCGGGGGCATGGTTCGCAGGCAAGCCGTTCCTGACCTCCAGCTATGGCTATTTCCATCTGTGGGGGGTCGAGCCGTTCGAACTGGCCACCGCCATGGGCTTTGACACCGGGGTGTTCCTGTGCGTCGTGGGCGCGGTGATGCTGGCGCTGAATTCGCTGTCGCGGATCGCGCGGCAGGCGGGCGAACGGACGGACGCCCGCCCTATGGATACCCTGCCGGAGGGCCGTTGATGGAACTCCTCGTCGCCTCGGCCATCGGCTTCATGACCGCCGCCGGGGTCTATCTGGTCCTGCGCAAGCGCAGCTTCGCGGTGGTGCTGGGCATGACCATGCTCAGCTATGCGATCAACCTGTTCCTGTTCACCACCGGGCGCATCGTCGTCGATCAGCCGCCGATCCTGCGGGACGGCGTGACCGCCCATACCGATCCGATCCCGCAGGCGCTGGTGCTGACGGCGATCGTGATTTCCTTCGGCATGACCGCCGTCACCGTGATGATGGCGCTGGGCGCCTTCATCGTGGGCGGCGACGACCGCATCGATCTGCCCCGGCGCGAACGGGACGGCAGCGCAAGGCAAGGGAACGCACGTTGAACCACTGGCTGATCGCCCCTGTCGTCCTGCCCGCCTTCGCAGGCCCGCTGATCGTCCTGGGGATGCGGCACGACCTGGTGCTGCAACGGGTCTTTTCCGTGGCCGCCACCGCCGCGCAACTGGTCATCGCCGTCCTGCTGATGATGCAGGCGATGGGCGGCGAGGTGCAGGTCTATCGCCTGGGCAACTGGGCCGCGCCCTTCGGCATCGTGCTGATGCTGGACCGGCTGGCGGCGCTGATGCTGCTGCTGACCGCGGTGCTGGCGCTGGTGGTCCAGCTTTACGCGGTGGGCTCGGGCTGGGACCGCAAGGGCTGGCATTTCCATGCCCTGTGGCAGTTCCAGTTGATGGGGATCAACGGGGCGTTCCTGACCGGCGACGCCTTCAACCTGTTCGTCTTCTTCGAGGTGCTGCTGATCGCGAGCTATGGCCTGATGATCCACGGCGGCGGCGAGATGAGGCTGCGCGCGGGCGTGCAGTATGTGGTCTACAACCTCGCCGGCTCGACCCTGTTCCTGGCGGCGCTGGGGACGATCTATGCGGTGACCGGGACGCTGAACATGGCCGACCTGGCGGTCAAGGTCGCGCAGATGCCGCCCGACGACACCGCGCTGCTGCGGGTGGGCGCGGTGCTGCTGATGCTGGTCTTTGCGGTCAAGGCGGCGCTGGTGCCGCTGCATTTCTGGCTGCCCGCGACCTATGCGCGCGCGCCGGGGCCGGTGGCGGCGCTGTTTGCGAACATGACCAAGGTGGGGGTCTATGCGATCATCCGCTTCTTCACGCTGGTCTTTCCGGCCGACGGCGTGGTGGAACGTTTCGCCGCAGACATCCTGCTGCCGGCGGCGCTGGTCACGCTGGTCATCGGCCAGATCGGAATCCTGGGCAGCCGCCATCTGGGCCGGGTCGCCGCCTATGCCGCGCTGGGGTCGGTCGGCACGCTGATGATCGGCGTGGCCCAGTTCCGCCAGCCCGGCCTTGCCGCCGCGATCTGGTATCTGATCCATTCGACGCTGGCCACGGGCGCGCTGTTCCTGATCGTGGATCTGGTCGGTGGACGGCGTCTGGGCGGCAGCGTGTGGCTGCGCCCGCTGCCCCCCCTGGCGCAGGGCGGGATGGTGGCGGCGCTGTTCATGGCCGCCGCCATCGGCATCACCGGCCTGCCGCCGCTGTCGGGATTCCCCGGCAAGCTGGCGATCCTGCAGGCCACGCGCGACGCCGACTGGAGCTTTGCGATCTGGGCCACGATCCTTGTCACATCGCTGATCGGGATCGCGGGGCTGACCCGTGCGGGGTCGATCCTGTTCTGGAAGGCGCATGAGACCGGCCCCGAACCCATCCTTGCCGTCCTGCCCCAGCCCGCGCTGCGTCCCCTGCCCGTCAAGGTCGAACCTGACGAATCGGTTCAGGACATCGGCGACGCCGCCTCGCCCGCGCTGGCGCTGACGGCGGCGGCGGCGCTGGTGGCGGGGCTGGCGGTGCTGACCATTCTGGCCGGGCCGGTGATGGATTTCGCCCAGGCCACCGCGCGCCAGCTGGTGGACCCCGCCCCCTATGTCGAGGCCGTGCTGATCCGGCAGGAGGGCACGCGATGATCCGCCGCATCCTGCCAAATCCGCTGCTGTCGGTCGTGGTCGCGCTGGTCTGGCTGCTGCTGGTCAACCGCTTCGCCTGGGGCTCTCTGGTCTTTGCGGCGGTGCTGGGGGTGCTGGTCCCGGTGCTGACCGAACCCTATACGCTCAGCCGCACCCGGCTGGCGCGGCCGGCGAAGGTGCCCGCCTATGTGATGATCGTGATCTGGGACATCATCAAGGCCAATATCGCGGTCGCCCGGATCGTCCTGTTCATGCCCCGCCGCGATCTGCGCCCCTGCTGGCTGACCGTGCCGCTGGACCTGACCAGCCCCGAGGCGATCACGGTCCTTGCCGGCACCATCACCCTGACCCCCGGCACCGTCAGCTGCGACCTGTCGGAGGATGGGCGCGCGCTGCTGGTCCATTGCCTGCACGCCCCCGATCCCGATGCCGTGCTGGACGAGATCAAGACCCGCTACGAGTCCCGGCTGAAGGAGATCTTCCGATGATCGAGGCAGCACTTCTGTTCGCCTTCGGCTGCTTCGGGCTGGCGCAATTGTTCTGCCTGTATCGCGTGGTCTTCGCGCCGGGCCTGTCGGACCGGGTGCTGGCGCTGGACACGATGGCGCTGAACATGATCGCGCTTCTGGGGCTGTTCGGCATCCGTCATGGTACCTCCATGTATTTCGAGGCAGCACTTCTGTTCGCGATGGTCGGTTTTGTCTCGACGGTGGCCTATGCCAAATTCGTGCTGCGGGGGGACATCATCGAATGATGCTGGTGGCGGAAATCCTGATCGCGGCGCTGCTGGTCATCGGCGGCGTCTTCGGGGCGGTGGGGTCCTGGGGGCTGGTGCGGCTGCCCGATCCGATGACGCGGCTGCATTCGCCGACCAAGGCGGCGACGCTTGGGGTGGGATCGGTGCTGATCGCCTCGATGCTGCATTCCGCGATCTTTCGCGGGGTGGTCAGTTGGCACGAACTGTTGATTTCCCTGTTCGTCTTCGCGACGGCCCCGCTGACCGGGCTGTTCATCGCCAAGGCGCATATGCATCTGTCCTGGGACAAGGACGAGCTGCCCCGGCCCGGACCGGATCAGGAATGGTCCACCTTTGGCCAGGGGGCCGAGGAAAACCCGATGGTGCACTGCCCCCACCCGCCCCGCCGCAGCGAATGACCTGCCATCAGCGCCGCGGATGGGCGGCGCGGTGGACGGCCAGCAGATGAGCGTCGTCCACGCCGGTATAGACCTGCGTGGTCGACAGGCTGGCATGGCCCAGCAACTGCTGGATCGTCCGCAGATCGCCGCCCGCGGCCAGCAGATGGGTCGCGAAACTGTGGCGCAGCGCATGGGGCGTCGCCGTTTCCGGCAGCCCCAGCGACTGCCGCAGGCGCATCATGCCCCCCTGGATCGCGCCCGCAGCCAGCCGCCCGCCCCGCACCCCGCGAAACAGCGGCTCGTCCGGTGCCACCCCCCAGGGCGACAGGCGCAGATATTCGGCCACGGCCGTCCGCGCCACCGGCAGCACCGGCACCACCCGGTCGCGCCCGCCCTTGCCGCGCACCGCCAGCGACTCGGCCATCGGCCAGTCGCGCCCGTCCAGCGCCAGCGCCTCGCCGATCCGCAGGCCCAGACCGTAAAGCAGCGTCAGCACGGCCACGTCGCGGGCCGCGACCCAAGGAGTGTCATGGCTGATCCCTGCCAGATCCAGCACCGCCCGCGCCTGTTCGGGCGCCAGCGGCCGCGGCAGGCTGCGCCGGTAGCGCGGCCCGCGCGCGGACAGGGCGGCGGATACGTCGAAGCCTTCGCGGTCGGACAGCCAGCGCAGGAAGCTGCGCACCGCCGACAGCCGCCGCGCCAGGCTGCGCGACGACAGCCCCCGCCCGCGTTCGGCGGCGGCAAAGGCGCGCATGTCGGATTGCGTCAGGCCCGCCAGCCCCCTGGGCAGCGCGGGCGTCCCGTGATGCCCCCCCAGAAAGGACAGGAAGGCCAGCACATCGCCCTGATAGGCGGTGATCGTATGCGCCGACCGGTCCCGCGTGGCGCGTTCCCCGTCCAGCCAGCGCGCCAGCGCGTCGGCCATCGCCGGGGCCAGCGCCAGCGGAGGCGTCATTCCCGCAACCAGCCCAGCAGCACCAACCGGAACGCCTGCGCAAAGAAGCGCAGCAGATCCGTTCCCTGCGCCGGCGTGAAGCGCCCCGGCTCCAGCGAGCCCATCAGCAGCAGCGCGGGATTGCGCCCCGGCCCAAGGTCCAGGGGCAGCAGCGCCTCGGACACGACCTCGGCGCCATGGACGGCGCGGGTGTCCGCCACGGCGCGGCGCAGCACGATGTCGTCGCCGCGCGGCGCCTTGCGCCCGGCCGCGACCAGCCGCGCGACGCTGCCCGGGGGAACCATGACCAGCGGCCCGCCCGCGGGGACGCGCGGGGGGCCCGCCGTTTCCATCGCCAGCCGCAGCGTATCCACCCGCAGGATCGGCGCGACCATGGATTCGAGATTTTCCAGAAATCCGGGAAAGTCCTCGGGCTCCAGCAGGGACAGGACGGCGCGGTGGATCGTGTGCATCCCCGACTGGTTTTCGTAAGCCGCCGAGATCACCGATTCATGCGCGGCTTCCAGCCGGTCCAGACGATGCTCCAGCGCCTCCATCGCACGGCCGCGGATGTCGATGACGTTGTCGCCCAGTTCGGATTCCCGCGCCGCCACCAGCGCCCGCATCAGTTCGCGGTCGGCCAGGATCAGCGCGGGGTCGGACAGCAACTGCGCGCGGGTGATGTCGTCCAGCGCCGCGGTCATGCGCCGATCTTCTGGCCCGTCCTGGCCCAGTCGGCCGCGAACTGCTCCAGCCCCTTGTCGGTCAGCACATGGTTGGCCATCGCCTTGATGACGGCGGGCGGCGCGGTGATGACATCGGCGCCGATGCGCGCGCATTCGATCACATGGTTCACCGACCGGATCGAGGCCGCCAGCAGGTTCGTCTCGTATCCGTAATTGTCATAGATGCGGCGGATGTCGGCGATCAGCTCCATCCCGTCCAGCCCGATGTCGTCCAGCCGCCCGACAAAGGGGCTGATGAAGGTCGCGCCCGCCTTGGCCGCAAGAATCGCCTGCGCGGGAGAGAAGCACAGCGTGACATTGACCATGTGGCCGTCGTCGGTCAGCGCCTTGCAGGCTTTCAGCCCGTCCCAGGTCAGCGGCACCTTGATCGCGATATTGGGGGCGATCCGCGCCAGATGCTTGCCCTCGCGGATCATGTCGTCTGCCTTGTCGGCCACGACCTCGGCCGAGACGGGGCCATCGACCAGATCGCAGATCTCGCGCGTGACCTCGGCAATGTCGCGGCCGGATTTCAGGATCAGCGAGGGGTTGGTGGTCACGCCATCCACCATCCCCAGTTCGTGCAATTCGCGGATCGCGGCGATGTCGGCGGTATCGACGAAGAATCTCATGGAGCAGACTTTCGATGACTGGATCTGGCCGCAGTCCTAGCCCATCCGCCACATTCCCGAAAGTCCGCACGCCTTGGGCGAGTAAAATTACCCCAGGGACCGGGCGCAGAGGCAACGCCTCAGGGCGTCAGCCCCTCGGGCTCGGGCAGGCCATGCGTGCGCGCCGTGGCGGTCACCGTATTGGCCAGCAGGCAGGCAATGGTCATCGGCCCGACCCCGCCCGGAACCGGCGTGATCGCACCGGCAACGCCCTGCGCCGCGTCGAAGTCGACATCGCCCACCAGCCCCGCATCGGTGCGGTTGATGCCCACGTCGATCACCGTGGCCCCCGGCCTGATCCAGTCGCCCTGAACAAAGCGCGCGCGCCCCATCGCCGCCACCAGGATATCGGCGCGCCGGCACAACTCGGGCAGGTCGCGCGTGCGGGAATGGGCCACCGTCACCGTCGCGCTGTCAGCCAGAAGCAGCTGCGCCATCGGCTTGCCCACGATGTTCGACCGCCCGATCACCAGCGCGTTCAGCCCGGAAAGCGCCCCCAGCCGGTCGCGCAGCAGCATCAGGCAGCCCAGCGGCGTGCAGGGCACCATCGCCTTCTGCCCCGTCGCCAGCCGCCCGGCGTTCAGCACGGTGAATCCGTCCACGTCCTTTTCCGGGGCGATGGCATTGATGACCGCGGATTCGTCCATATGCGCGGGCAGCGGCAACTGGACCAGAATTCCGTTCACGCGCGGGTCGTCGTTCAGCCGTCCGATCAGCGCCAGCAGATCGGCCTGCGGCGTGTCAGCGGGCAGGCGGTGCTGGAAACTTTCCATCCCGACCTCGACCGTGGCCTTGGCCTTGGACCGGACATAGACGCCGCTGGCCGGATCGTCGCCCACCAGCACCACGGCCAGACCGGGGATGATGCCGTGATCCGCCTTCATCGCCGCGACCCGTTCGCCGATGCGCCCGCGCAGGGCGGCGGCGAAGCCCTTGCCGTCGATCAGCTCAGCCGTCATCGGTTTCCCCCAGGGCGCGCGCTTCCTGCGCGATGAAATGATCCATCATCAGCCGCCACAGCGCCTCGGCCAGGTCGGGGTCCAGCCCTGCCGCCTCGGCATTGGCGCGGGCCTTGGCCGCAACCTCCTCGACCCGCCAGTCGATGCGGGCGGGCAGGCCGTCGCGGGCCTTGATCTGGGCGGCGCGGTCGATCAGCAGCGACCGTTCCGCCAGCAGCGCGGCAAGTTCGCGGTCCAGCGCGTCGATGGCCGTGCGGAGCGCGGTCATGTCGGGAATGGCGGCAATCTCGGCTTTCGTCATGGCCGCGTCATGCCCCCGCGGCGGCCGGGGTGCAAGCCCGCGGGCGTGGCGGAAATGCCGCAGGACGCCATCGCATCGCATCCGGTGACCGGAACGAAGCCAGGCCGGAGGCGGTTTCCGGTGTATCCTGACTGCATGGGACAGAGACCCGAACGACAAGGGAGATCGGCCATGAATGCCTTCGGTGTCGTCATGAACCTCGGCTTCGGCCTGAGCATGGTACTGGGTGCGACGCTGCTGCTGGTGCTGTGACCTGCACGGACAAGCGAACGGAAAAAGCCCGGCCGTGCGGTCGGGCTTTTTCGTGGCGCCGGGGCGCTGTGCAGGAGCAAGGGGCGATCAGGCCTGCGGCACAGCCGCCGGGGCCGCCGCCGCGGGCGGGGTGCGGGGCACCGCCGGGACGGTCGGAATAGCCGAACCCGGCAGATCGTCGCCGCCGTCGATCCCTTCGCCGCGGATCACCCGCCCGATCTGTTCGCCGGTCAGGGTCTCGTATTCCAGCAGGCCCTTGGCCAGACGCTCGAACTCCTCGGACTTGTCCAGCAGGATCTGGCGGGCGGTCTGATAACCTTCCTCGATCAGGTCGCGGACCTCCTCCTCGATCAGTTCCTTGGTCTTGGCGGAAATCGAGAAGCCGCCGGTGCTGCCCTGATAGCCTTCATGCGCCTCGGCGTAATCGACCGCGCCGACCTTGTCCGACATGCCCCAGCGCATCACCATCGCACGCGCCATCGCGGACGCCTGCTGGATATCGCCGGCAGGACCGTTCGAGACACCTTCTTCGCCATATTTGATGATCTCGGCGGCCTTGCCGGCCATGGTCATGGCGATCTTCTGCTTGGCCTCGTCCTTGTGATAGTTCAGCCGGTCCATTTCCGGCAGGGACACCACCATGCCCAGCGCGGCGCCGCGCGGGATGATCGTGGCCTTGTAGACAGGATCGCATTTCGGCATCGACAGCCCCACGATGGCGTGGCCGGCCTCGTGATAGGCGGTCTTTTCCTTCTGTTCCGGCGTCAGGACCATGCTGCGGCGTTCCACGCCCAGCATCACCTTGTCCTTGGCGTTCTCGAAATCCTCCATCGTGACGAACCGCCGGCCGATGCGGGCGGCCATCAGCGCGGCCTCGTTGACCAGGTTCATCAGGTCGGCCCCGGAAAAGCCGGGCGTGCCGCGCGCGATGATGCGCAGGTCCACGTCGGGGCCTTGGGGCACCTTGCGGGCGTGGACGTTCAGGATCTTCTCGCGGCCCTTGATGTCGGGGTTCGGCACATGGATCTGGCGGTCGAAGCGGCCGGGGCGCAGCAGCGCCGGGTCCAGCACGTCCTTGCGGTTCGTGGCGGCGATGATGATGATGCCCTCATTCGCCTCGAACCCGTCCATTTCCACAAGCAACTGGTTCAGCGTCTGCTCGCGCTCGTCGTTGCCGCCACCGATGCCGACGCCGCGCGAACGGCCCACAGCGTCGATCTCGTCGATGAAGACGATGCAGGGCGCGGATTTCTTGGCCTGCTCGAACATGTCGCGCACGCGGGACGCGCCGACGCCCACGAACATCTCGACGAAGTCCGAGCCCGAGATGGTGAAGAACGGCACCCCCGCCTCGCCCGCGATGGCACGCGCCAGCAGCGTCTTGCCGGTGCCGGGCGGACCGACCAGCAGCGCGCCTTTCGGGATCTTGCCGCCGAGGCGCGAGAATTTCTGCGGGTTGCGCAGGAATTCGACGATCTCCTCAAGCTCTTCCTTGGCCTCGTCGATGCCGGCCACGTCGTCGAAGGTGACGCGGCCGTGCTTTTCCGTCAGCAGCTTGGCGCGCGACTTGCCAAAGCCCATCGCGCCGCCGCGCCCTCCCCCCTGCATCCGGTTCATCATGAAGATCCAGACGCCGATCAGCAGGATGAAGGGCAGCCAGACGCCCAAGAGCGACATGAAGCCCGACTGCTGCTGGCGTTCGACCCGAACCTCGACATTGTTGTCCAGCAACCGCTGGGCGATTTCCTCGCCCTGCGGACGGACGGTGGCATATTGCTTGCCGTCCTTGCCGGTGATGACGACGTTTTCGCCGTCGATGGTGACGGCGGCCACCTGATCGTTGTCCACCCGCTGGATGAAGTCGGAATAACTGATCTGGCGGCTGTTCAACTGGGTGCCGTCCCCGCCGAAGGCGTTGAACAACGCCAGGATCATCAGGAACAGGACCACCCAGAAGGCGATGTTGCGCGCGTTGCCCAAAGGCATGTCCTCCGCGGGGAATAGAGCGTTTGCGTGAAAATAGGCGCTGACGGTCCAGGTATCAATGCGTACGCAGGATCGTGGCGAATCCCTGCGCGTCGCGCAGCGGCATGGCGGTCATGCCGGTTGCCTCCTCAAGCAGCGGCGCAAGGGTGTGCCCGGCCCTGACCACGGCTGGCGAGGACATGAGCGCCTCGCGCGGCAGCCCGGTTGCGCGCCAGTCCCGTCCGGCCAGCCTCTTTTCGCCCAGCGCGGTCACCGTGGCCCCGGCCGGCAGACCCGTCAGCCGCCAGCGGCGGTCCCAGACCACCCCGGCGTCACTGGCCCCCATATCCCAAGGAACGGCGGCGCCTGCCCGTGCCGCCGCCGCTGGTTCGCGCAGGAACAGGAACTCGGGCCCCTGCAGACGGGCGATGACGCCGTCCAGCGTGACCTGCCCGCCGTCCCGCAGCCTGTCCAGCGCCTGCGCGACCGCCTCGCGCCGGGGCGGGTAATCGGCCCCCGTGACCCAGCGCAGGGCCGCGACGAACAACCGCCGCCGCAATTCGGCCGGGGCGGCGCGAAACCCGTCGGCCGGCAGCCACAGCACCCCCCGATCGGCGCGGAAACCGGCGGCGGTGGTCAGCGCCGCCTCGGCCAGCGCCGCCCGCGCCTCGGCCAGGTTGGCCGCCGACTGCGCCAGCGCCGGAGCGGACAGCCCCAGCGCGCGCATGGCCTGACGCATCCGCACGCGGTCGTAATCCGAATTCTCGTTCGTCGGATCGTCGATCCAGCCGATCCCGCGCGCCACCAGCCAGCCGCGCAGTTCCTGTCGCCCGACACACAGCATCGGCCGCAGCCACAGCACGCCCTGGGCGGTGCGTGCCTCGGCCATGCCCGACAGCCCGTCCACGCCCGATCCGCGGGCCAGCCGAATCATCAGCGTTTCGGCCTGGTCGTCCTGCGTATGGCCCAGCACCACCGCGGGCAAACCCCGCTGCCCGGCCCAGGTCCCCAGCAGCGCCATGCGCGCGTTCCGCGCCGCGGCCATCAGGTTTCCGCCCCTGTCCCCGGCCCGCTCCCAGCGCAGGACCCGATGCGGGATGCCCAGGCGCGCAGCCATCGCGCCGGCGGCCCGGGCCTCGGCCGCCGATTCGGCGCGCAGACCATGGTCAACGGTCGCGGCCTCGATCCTGACGTTCCGCCGCCGGCACCAGTCCGCCGTGATATGCAGCAGCGCCACGGAATCGCCGCCGCCCGACAGGGCGACGCCCAGCGCGGGCAGATGTCCCGCCACGCGGTCCAGCACGGTGTGGACGATATGTTGGGGTTCAGCCGCCATCGGCCAGATCGGCGGCGGCTTCGGGATCGTCCATCTCCTCGCCCACATCCGCCGCACCCGCCGCGCAACCGGCCGAGATCATGCGCTTGTCCGCCTCGGCCGCCTGCGGGGTGCCGGGAAAGCGGGACGCGAGTTCCATCAGATACAGGCAGCCTTCCGACGCCGGCCGTCCCGCGGCGGACACGCGCGACAGGCCCAGCAGCGCATCGGGCGCATGGGGCCCGGCGGGATCGGCGGCAAAGGCCTGCAGCCAGGCCGCAGTGGCCCCCTTGGGATCACTGACCGAATCCAGTGCCGCCCCTTTCAGGAACAGCGCCTCGGCGGCTTTCGGCCCGCCCGCATGGGTCGCGGCAAAGGCGCCGTAAAGCTCGGCAGCCTTCGCGAAATCGCCCGCCTGCATGGCCTCGGCCGCCTTGGCGAAATCGGCCTGTTCCTGCGCGGTCAGCGGCGCAGTGGCCGCAGCGGCGGGTATGCCACCCGGGTCGCCACGCAGATCGGACGATCCGCCGCCTGCCTGATCGCCCAGCGATGGCGTGGTCAGCGCGCCCAGATCGCAGCCTTCCTCCATCTCGCACAGGCGGAATTCGATGTCGCCGATGCGGTTGGTGCCGTCCTTGACCGCCCGCTCGATGCGGCTCTTCAGCCGTTCCGTCTCGCCGGTCAGGCGCGACAGCTCGGCCTCCATCGCATTCATGCGGTCGAGCGCCGCATCCCCGCCCGCGGCCTGAAAGCCAGCGGCGCCGCTGGCGGTCAGTTCCGCGCGCAGCGACTGCAGACCGGCGGTCAGCGCCTTCAGCTGCACGCGCAGATCGGCCAGCGTGGCCGCATCGGGGGCCCGCGCCTGCTGTGCGGCGGCGGGGACCGCCAGCGCCAGCGCCGCGCCCAGGATCAGCGCCCGCAGCATCAGACCCCCAGCCCCGGCTGGACCACCGTCACCGCACGGCGGTTCCGGTCATAGCATTCGGGAGTCGAGCAGACTTCGAGCGGGCGTTCCTTGCCGTAACTGGCGGTCCTGATCCGTCCTGCATCCACGCCCTGCAACACCAGATATTCCCTGACCGCGCCCGCCCGGCGCGCGCCCAACGCCAGGTTGTATTCCCGCGTGCCCTGTTCGTCCGAATGGCCCTCGACCACCGACGAAAAGCTGCCGTGCCGTTTCAGCCAGTCGGCCTGCCGCACCAGCGTCGCGCGTGCATCCGCGGACAGCGTGGACTGGTGCTGGCCGAACAGGACCGTGTCGCCGGCGGTGTTGCGAAACTCCTCGGCCGTGCCCACTCCGGCCAGCGGCAAGGACGGGCCGGGGCGCACCTGCCCCGCAAAGGGATCGACCACCATCGGCGCGGGCGCCTGCGCGCAGGCCGCCACCAACCCCAGCGCCGCCAGCGCGGCCACAGTCCTGAATCGGTTCATCGCAATACAATTCCTCATGGCAGCAGCGGTCCCCAGTCGGGGTCCGAGGCGGCCCCCTCGACCGTCAGCGGGCGCATGTTGCGGCCCGTCACATCCACGGAATGCAACCGCGACGTGCCGTCCCCGCCCGGAGTCTGCCGTGTGAACATCACCACGCGGCCATTGGGCGCCCAGGTCGGGCCTTCGTCAAGGAACGATTCCGTCAGCATTTTCTCTTCCGAGCCGTCAGGCCGCATCACGCCGATATGAAACTTGTCGTCCTGCTGGTTGGTAAAGGCAATCAGATCGCCCTTGGGCGACCAGACGGGCGTGCCGTAACGGCCCGGACCGAAACTGATCCGGCTGGGCTCGCCCGAACCATCGGCGGGCATGACATAGATCTGCTGCGATCCCGACTGATCGGATTCGAACACGATCCGATCCCCGTCGGGGCTGAATCCGGGCGCCGTCTCGATCGCGGGACCGCTGGTCAGCGGCCGTTCGGCGCCCGTGGCCACGTCCATCTGCCAGATGTCGGTGTTGCCGCCCTTTTCCCTGGAATAGACGATCCAGCGACCGTCAGGCGAAAACCGGGGTGCAAAGCTCATGGTGCCCGCTTCCTGTTTCAGCGCGCGCGATTGCAGCGTGTCC
>CALLYR010000420.1 GCA_937859005.1 uncultured Paracoccus sp.
CCGCCCTGGGTTGAGGCGCGAGCCACCGGGGTCTTGCCGCGCACAGGGCTTTCAGCCGGCGATGCCGCGATGGAAATGGCGCCGCCACGGGGGCGGGATCATCGCTGGGACCGGTATTGCCGGATAAGGTCCATGCCGATCATGCCCGACATGACGCCGATGCCGAAGAACAGCCCCGTCCTTTCCCGGCCGCCCGGATGGATGAGATGGGTCGCATACCGGATCGCCCCGAAGATCACGCAGGACTGGACCGGAAACCGGATCACGGTAATCACGCAAAGCCAGAACGGCCGCTGGGCCAGAGACCCCTGTGGGGATTGCCGCCGTTCAGCCCCGGTGCCGCATCCAGCCCCGCGAAAAGCACCAGCCACCGCGGACCGCCGCCACCAAACGCCAGCGATGTCCAGAAGGGCAGGGCGGCACGGAACGAAGGCGTCATGGCGCGGCATGCCGACCGCACCGGACGGAAACGGGGCGGCAACGCCCCGGACCTGCTTGCAGCGCCGCGCCCGGCGGCTTACCCGTAAGGCGCGCGGGCGTGGCGGAATGGTAGACGCATGGGACTTAAACTCCCTGGGGCGCGCAGCCCGTGCGGGTTCAAGTCCCGCCGCCCGCACCAAGCTGCCCCCGCCCGGTGGCGCGGCAGGGAAACGGCCGCTAATGTGGCCCCATCCCTTGCAGATGACAGGCGTTCCATGACCCATTGCATCCTGATCGGCGCCCCGGTGGACAGCGGCCAGCAGCAGCCCGGCTGCCTGATGGGGCCTGCCGCCTATCGCGTGGCGCGGCTGGCCGAACGGCTGGCCGAACTGGGCCACACGGTCGAGGACATGGGCGACATCGCCTCTGGCCGTCCGGGGAGCGAGAGGGCCGCCAATCTGGCCGTCCGCAGCCTGCCCGAGACGCTGGCCTGGACGCGGGCGCTGGCCGATGCAGGCCGGGCGGCGATGCAGGTGGGGATGCCCATCTTCATGGGGGGCGACCATTCGCTGTCGCTGGGCTCGATTTCCGGGGTCGCCGCCCACGCCGCCGCCGCCGGGCGGCCGCTGTTCGTGCTGTGGCTGGACGCGCATTCCGATTTCCACACCGTCACGACGACGACCTCGGGCAACCTGCACGGCACGCCCGTGGCCTATCTGGCCGGGCGCGAGGGGTTCGATCCGTTTCCCGCCTTTCCTGCCCCGGTGCCGGAAGAGAACATCTGCATGTTCGGCATCCGCAGCGTCGATCCGGCGGAACATGCCGCGCTGGAGGCCAGCCGCATCACTGTCAACGACATGCGGGTGCTGGACGAATACGGCGCCGCTGTGCCGATGCGGGCCTTTCTGGACAAGGTGGCCAAGGCGAACGGCATGCTGCATGTCAGCCTGGACGTGGATTTCCTGGACCCTTCGGTCGCACCGGCGGTCGGCACCACGGTCCCCGGCGGCGCCACCTTCCGCGAGGCGCATCTGTGCTGCGAACTGATCCACGAAAGCGGGCTGATGACCAGCCTCGATCTGGTCGAGCTGAACCCGTTCCTGGACGAAAAGGGCAAGACCGCGCGGCTGATGGTCGAACTGGTGGGCAGCCTGATGGGCCGCAAGGTCTTTGACCGGCCCACCCGGTCGGGGTGATCCGCAGGGCTGGCAGGGGGTTGACCCGCCCCTGCCGCCCCGGTGAACTGCCGCGATCATGATTCGCGCACTTGCCATCGAGCCATTCCGGCCCGCAGACAACCCCGTTCCCGTCGCGCCGCACCCGCGGACCGTCCATGCGGCCGTGGTCGAACGCGCGCAGCGCGCCCACCGACGACAGCCGCGCATCTGACGCGAATATCGACGGACAGCAGGAACGGACACCAGATGCAAAGCTTTCTCGACATCCACACCACCTCGAAACAGGATCTGCGCACGATCATCGACAGCGCGCGGGCCATGAAGGATGCCCGCAATGGCGCCCCCCGCGGCGCGCCCGACGCCGAACAGCCGCTGAAGAACCGCATGGTCGCGCTGATCTTCGAAAAGCCCTCGACCCGGACCCGCGTCAGCTTCGACCTGGGGGTGCGGCAGATGGGTGGGCAGACGATGGTGCTGTCGGGCAAGGAAATGCAGCTTGGCCACGGCGAGACCATCGCCGACACTGCGCGCGTGCTGTCGCGCTATGTCGATCTCATCATGATCCGCACCTTCGAAGAGGCCACCCTGCAGGAGATGGCGGAATACGCCGAGGTGCCGGTCGTCAACGGGCTGACCAACCGCACCCATCCCTGCCAGATCATGGCCGACGTGATGACGTTCGAGGAACATCGCGGCCCCATCGCGGGCCGCAAGGTGGTCTGGTCGGGCGACGGCAACAACGTCTGCGCCTCGCTGATCCAGGCGGCGGGGCAGTTCGGGTTCGACTTCACCTTCACCGGCCCGCCGCCTCTGGACCCCGAGCGCGAATGGCTGGACTTTGCCCGTGCCCAGGGGGTGAGGGCCGAAATCGAGCGCGACCCGATGAAGGCGGTCGAGGAGGCCGATCTGGTCGTGACCGACACATGGGTCAGCATGCACGACCCCCAGTCGGCCAGGGAACGGCGCCACAACATGCTGCGCGGCTATCAGGTGAACGAAGCGCTGATGGCGCGCGCCAGGCCCGATGCGCTGTTCATGCACTGTCTGCCCGCCCATCGCGAGGACGAGGTGACATCGGCAGTCATGGACGGCCCCAATTCGGTGATCTGGGACGAGGCCGAGAACCGCCTGCACGCGCAGAAGGCGGTGATGCGCTGGTGCCTGGGGGTCTGATCCGGCAGGGCCGGGAAGCAGTCGTTTCTTCGTGGCTGAAATATCCCGGACGCCGCGCAGCGCCCGATGGTCGGGAGTGCCATGAGGCCTGGCCCTGACGGCTGATCCGGCCTGTCCTGTCGCCTCATGGCCAAGAGGTCGATGCGATCGCGCAGCCGAGGGGTCTGGCTTGTCCTGCCGGAACCCCAAGGGTTCATCATTGCGGGATTCCCAAGGCCCCAGGCTGGTCCAGGCGCGCCGGCGGGTGAAGAATTCCATGTCGGTCGGACCTGAAGGCTTTCCTTGCCCCAAGGGGATGTCCTGACATGGAGGCCGCCTGGGCGTCCGGCCGTTCCAGTCGGTCGCGCCATGCACGCACAGGCGGCTGGCCAAGGAAAAATCGGCCTTGCCGAGAGGGCGTGATCTGGTGGATCGTCGCGGGCATCCGCGGCCGAGGTCCGATGCGCAAAACACGGCTTCGGGGAACAGCTGAAGACAAGAGGATATGGCGATGACCAAGACCGTTCTGATCACCGGTGCCGGCTCGGGCATGGGGAAGGCCACGGCGCTTCTGCTGGCCGAAAGCGGCTATCGCGTGTTTGCCGGAATCCGGGGCAGCGACGCCGATCTCAAGGCCGAGGCGGATGCGAAAGGCGTCGAGATCAGGACGGTCAGGCTGGATGTCCAGGATACCGCCTCGATCCGCGAGGCGGTCGCGCAGGTCGTGGCCGAGGCCGGCCGGATCGACGTTCTGGTCAACAATGCGGGCTTCGGCCTTCTGTCCACCGTCGAGGACGGGACCGACGAGGAAATCTTCCGGCAGTTCGACGTGAATGTCTTCGGCCTGATCCGCATGACGCGCGAGGTCCTGCCGCATATGCGCAAGGCCGGGGGCGGGGTCATCATCAACATCTCGTCCTTCCTGGGGCGCATGGGGCTGCCGCTGCTGGCCCATTACAATGCCAGCAAATACGCGGTCGAGGGGATCACGGATTCGCTGCGCTTCGAGGTTCTTCCCTTTGGGATCCGGGTCCATTCCGTCCTGGCGGGGCTTTTCGGGACCAATTTCGTCAGGAAGGGCCTGGCAGCCAACCCTGCCACGACGGGCGAGGATTCGCCCTATCGCGATCTCGTGTCGCATCTCGTGCCCATCGTGGCCAAGGCGATCAACGAAGGCCCGCCGCCCGAGCCCATTGCCCGAGCGGTCAAGGACCTGATCGAAAACGAGAACAGCGACATCGCCGTCATGGTCGGCCAGGAGGCCGAGCATTTCGTGCCGCTGCGCAAGAGCCTGTCCGACAAGGAGTTCGAGGCTCGGGTCATCGAAACCTTCGCCTTCCCCACGGGCAAGGCGCAGGGTTCCGAAGCCTCCTGAGGGTTTCGGCCGGCAGGGGCCAGACCAAAGCGCCGCATGGACGCGGCTCCGATATCCCAGCAGCAAGGGCGGGGGCGCGAGAGCATCGATGCAAGACCGATACGCGGCCCCCGCGGCGGGGGCGCAACCCGTTGTTCGTGCTGTCATGAGTGACCCATCCGGGCTGAAGCCGCCCTACCGGCTGGTGTCCGAGGGGAACCGCTGCGCGCAGGGTCAAGCCGCTGGCGCAGGTTCACCACGGCCGGACGTGTCGGGCGCGGGGCGCGGGCCCTGTCCTTGTGGCCGGGGGCCTTGTCCCCAACTCGTTGCCCTGCTCGCAAAGCAGGCAGGTTGCGGTCGCCGCTGGCCGCAGAAGCGGTGAGCGCAGCCGGGCGAGGGCTTTGTGGCGCTGCGGGATCGGGATGCGTGAAATTCCGGCGTTCGGAACCGGTGCCATGCGGCGGCCCTTGATCTTTCGCCGGCACCCTGATTGGCAGCAGGATACAGCCGTCCCTCCTGTTCCCACGGTCTTGCGGAGCATCGATGTCTGCCCTCACCAACCGATATCTGCCCGCCGTCGCGCTTGTGGTGGCCCTGGCCTTCGGGGGCGCAATCACCGCGATCGTGGCATGGCTGGAATATCGAGCCGCCTCGGCGCGATTCGACCGGATGGCGGATATCGCCGCCAGCCGCGTGCAGGAACGCATCAACCAGCATCTCGCCCTGCTGGAGGCCACGCAGAGTTATCTCGAATCCCTTGACGGCCAGGTCTCCCGGGACGGCTTTGCCAGTTATGTGGCCAAGCTGGATCTTGCCGGCGCCTATCGCGGCATCCAGGGCATCGGCTTTGCGCGGCTGATGCCGCGTGGCGCCGCAGCGGAGGCCGAGCGCGAGGTGCGGGAACGCTATGGCGTCGATGTCCGGGTCACCCCGCCGCCGCGGGCGCCTCTGCTGGCCCCGATCGTCCTGCTCGAACCCCAGGACGCGCGCAACCGCGCGGCCCTGGGCTATGACATGTTCAGCGGACCGATCCGGCGTGCCGCCATGATGGAGGCGGTGCGGCGGGGAACTTCGCAAAGCAGCGGGCCGGTCCTGCTGGTGCAGGAAATCACCGATGACAAGCAGGCCGGCTTCCTGGTCTATCTGCCGGTGCGGACCAGCGCGGCACATGACATGCCAGCCCCATACCGGGGGGTGGCGGGGTTCGTCTATGCGCCTTTCCGGGCAGGGGACCTGCATGCGGCGGCATTGGGCAACGGCCACGCATTGCCGGTGTCGGTGCGGACCGTCGATGTCCATGCGACCGACATCCCGCTTTATGACGACGGCAGTGCAAGCGTCGTGTCCGGCGGCCGGCAGGTGCAGCGCCAGTTGCAGGTGGCGGGCCGGCAGTGGCGGATGATCGTGCGCGAGGCAGCGGGCTTTTCATCCTGGACCCACCATCTGCCCAGCCTGTTCATGGGGGCGATGTCGCTGTTGCTGGCGCTGGCGGTCGCGGGGACGCTGCGCAGCTATCAGGCGTCGATCGCGGCGGCGGAACAGGCCACATGCCTTGCGACCCGCATGGCAGAGGACCGGACGCTGATGCTGCGCGAGATGCAGCATCGCATCAAGAACCACATCGCCCGCATCCTGGCGATTGCGCGGCACACGCGCCGCAGTTCGACCGATCTGGCCGAATTCGACCGGGTGTTTTCAGCGCGGCTGCAAGCCATGGCCGCGGCGCAGGCTGTCAGGGGCTGTCGGGGGCGAGGTCGATCTGCGTGATCTGATCCAGCGCGAGATCGGGCAGGTAATGGATGAAGCGCACGCGGCCTCGATCCTGGACGGGACGCCCCTGCGGCTGAACGGGCGTCAGGCGCAGGCCGTCGGTCTGGTCATCCACGAACTCGCAACCAATGCGATGAAATACGGCAACGGCACGAGAATGGCCGAAGGGCTGTCGATCCGCTGGCAGATCCGGCCCGAGGACGGCATCGACTGGCTGACCCTGATCTGGAGCGAGCCGGCCTCCGATGAGCCGGGACCCGTGCCCAGCCGCCGGGGCTTTGGAACCGAACTGATGGAAAGCATGATCGAGGGCGATCTGGAAGGACGGCTGACGCGCGATTTCGAACCCGGCGGCCTGCGGGTCACGATCGCCTTTCCCCTGCATGGCGGCGCGGGTGAAGCCTGATCGCCCTTTCGGTAGGAACGGGCTGTCAGAAACGAAGGGGCAAGGCGGGGAAAACGGCTGCCGCGGGAATGGCCCCCGGCCTGCCGGTTCAGGCTCTGTCCGCCGGAAGCACCGTCCTTGGCTGCAAGGAATAGGGAAACGGTCCCCTGCGCGGCTGGGGGCCGCATGACGGGCATCCCTCTGTGGGCGGGACAGCCCGACAGGCCCCCCCTGTGGCCGTGCGACAAGCTGTCGGGATGCCTATCCGCATGATCTGCCGCCGTCCGGGGCGCGCGGGCGGCGGCATGCAGGACAGCCGGGGTCAGGGCGCGCGCATCAGGCCGGGGCCAGTGCCCCGTCCAGAGCCGCCACGATGGGGGCGAAATCGGCGGCCTTCAGGCTGGCCCCGCCGACCAGTGCGCCGTCCACATCGGGGATGGCAAAGATCGCGCCTGCATTCCCGGGCTTGACGCTGCCCCCATAAAGCAGGCGGAACCC